>JALZHT010000865.1 GCA_030860645.1 Acidobacteriota bacterium | reverse complement strand
ACCTGCGCGTCCTCAACTCGCAGGGCACGGGCCGCGTCTCCTCCATCCTCGCCGCGCTCGACTGGGTGCTCCAGAACCGCGCCGCTTACAACATCCGCGTCGTCAACCTGAGTCTGGGCACGGCGGCCGTCGAATCTTATAAAGACGACCCCGTGTGCCAGGCCGTGAGGCGTTTAGTCGACGCGGGCGTCGTCGTCGTCGCGGCCGCCGGCAACAACGGCAAGGACGCCGCGGGCGACAAGCTCTACGGCCACATCCACGCGCCGGGCAACGAGCCTGCGGCCCTGACGGTCGGCGCGGCCAACACCTTCGGCACCGACTTCCGCTCCGACGACGGCGTCGCCACCTACTCGTCGCGCGGGCCGACCCGCAGCGGCGAGACCGACCTGCTCGGCGTCCGCCACCACGACAACCTCGTCAAGCCCGACCTCGTCGCCCCCGGCAACAAGATCATTGACGCCGCGGCCGAGGACAACTACCTCCTGCGGACGAACCCTGCGCTCGACGCCGGCGTGAGCAACACCGACAGCCGCCGGATGATGTACCTCAACGGCACCTCGATGGCGACGCCGGCGGTCGCGGGCGCGGCGGCGCTGATGCTGCAAGCCAACCCGCGGCTCACGCCGAACCTCGTCAAAGCGATCCTCATGTACACGGCGCAGCCGCTCGCCGGCTTCAACATGCTGGAGCAGGGCGCGGGGCAGCTCAACGTCGAGGGGGCCGTGCGGCTGGCGCGCCTCGTCAGGACTGACCTCAACGCGCTCACGCCGCTCGGCGCGCCGCTGCTCACCTTTCCCGCCCCGCCGCTGCCGCAGACGACCCTCGCCGGCGAAACCTTCCAGTGGTCGCAGGGCGTCATCGTCAGTCACGGCCACGCCACCGGGCCTGAACTCGTGACCCGCTACCAGAAGATTTACGGGCAGGGCGTGCTGGTCACGGACGGCATCTTCATCACCGACGGCGTGCTCATCACCGACCGCGCGATGCTCTCGGCGGGCGTGCTCGTCACCGACAGCGTCGTGACGAGCGACGGCGGCGTGCTCGGCAGCGGCACGGTCTTCCTCGGCGCGGGCGTGCTCGTCACCGACCACGCCTACGTGCACGACGGCGTCTTGGTGACGGACGGCGAGGTCACGGCCGACACGGCGGCGCAGGCCCTCTCGGCCGCGCTCGGCGGCGACGACACCGGCTCGATGCCGGTCACGCCGGACTACTGACCCGGCGTCAAAGGCCGGGGCCGATGCCGGCCCCCGGACTAATTCTCGGGCCTCGCCACGTGGCAACCGGAAGGAGAGACGTGATGCCTCAGTTCCCGAAGACAAGGAAGGCCGCCGCGGCGCGACCAGCGCCGGACGGGCCGGCCCCGCTTGTTTACCCTCTGACCGAGAGGGACAGCGAGCGCGAAGTCCTCGCCTTCCTCGCCGAGCGGCCCGTCCACACCGTCGTGATGAGCGGCCTCATCCGCGACAACGGGCTGGAAAGCCCTTTCAACCGCGGCTCCTTCTACGCCTGCCGCGGCCGGCGGGGCGAGCTTGAAGGCGTCGCCCTCGTCGGCCACGCCGTCCTCGTCGAGGCGCGCAGCCTGGCGGCGCTCAAGGCGTTCGCCGAGCTGGCGCAGGGCCACCGCGGCGCGCACATGATCCTCGGCGAGCAGGAGACGGTGTCGAGCTTCTGGGACTTCTACGCGCCCACGGGCCAGCGGCCCCGCCTCTTCTGCCGCGAGCTGCTCTACGAGCAGCAGTGGCCGGTCGCGGCCTGCGAGCCGGTCGCGGCCCTGCGGCCGGCGCGGCTCAACGACCTCGCGCTCATCCTGCCCGTGCACGCCGCGCTGGCCGAGGCCGAGAGCGGCGTCAACCCGCTGGAGTCCGACCCGCAGGGGTTCCGCCTGCGCTGCGCGCGACGGGTCGAGAGCGGACGCGTGTGGGTTCTGGTCGAAGACGGCGCGCTCGTCTTCAAGGCCGACATCGCCTCGGACACGCCCGAGTGCGTCTACGTCGAGGGCGTCTACGTCGAGCCGGCGAGCCGCCGGCGGCGGTACGGGCTGCGCTGCCTGGCGCAACTGGGCCGCCACCTGCTGTGCCGGACGAAGGTCGTCAGCGCGCTCGTCAACGAGGAGAACGAGCCGGCGCAGGCCCTCTTCCACCGGGCCGGCTACAAGCTGCGCGGCCACTACGACACGATCTTTTTGAGAAAACGATGAACGCGGGACGAGGAGCGTCGAA
>JALZHT010000864.1 GCA_030860645.1 Acidobacteriota bacterium | reverse complement strand
GACCTCCACCGCCTCCGCCTCCGCCGCGTCTTCCGCCGCCGCCCGCGCGCGCCTCGGCGACTTCGCCGAAGCCGAACGTCTTACTCGCGCGCAGGTTGACTCCGAAGAAGGCGGGGCCGGTGCCGTAGTTGCGCGGGATGATGGTCTGGCCCGGCAGCGGGTCGAGGTCGAACGCGCCGTAGGGCGTCACGCGCACGCTCGGCCGCGAGAGGTCTGTGGCGAAGGCCGGGCGCTCGTTGAAGATGGTGTCGCCGTTTCGGTCGCGCCCCGTCGTGATGTTGAAGGGGCGGCCCGAGCTGATGGTCAGAATCGGGTTCAGCCGCACGCCCCACGGCAGCGCGTTGATGGTGCCGAAGAGGAAGAAGCGGTGGCGGATGTCCTGCACGGAGCGGCCGTACTCGCCCGCGAGGTCGTACTGGTTGACGGGGAAGCTGTTCGCGCCGTCCGAGTCGCCGCGCGCGCGGTTGAAGATGTAGTTGGCCGAGAAGGTGGCGCGGCGGCTGAAGCGGTTGTTGAGGTTGACGACGAGTTGCTGCTGCCCGAAGCGTCCGCCCGACTCGTACTGGAAGATGTTGCCGAGGCCGGGCAGCGGGCGGACGAAGTCGCCGTCCGCGTCGCGTATCGGCAGGCCCGCGGCGTCGGGCAGGGGCGCGTTGACGTTGCGCGAGCGCAGGACGTGGAGCGTGCGCGCCCCGATGAAGCTGACGGAGACCGTCGTGTTGAAAGGCAACTGCCGCTCGACGCTCAAGGCGGCCTGCATCGTGTAGGGCGCGCGCAAATCTGAGGCTAAGCGGCGCACCGTCTGCGGAATCGCGAAGGCTTGCAGCTCGGCGAGCGTCGGCACGTTCGGGAAATTTTCGAGGACGGAGGAGCCGCCCGCGGTCGCGCCGGTGACGAGGAACTGCTGCCGGCTCACGCCGTCGGCGCGCGCGGCTTGCAGGCTCAAATTCTCGCCGACGCGTTCGTAGAAGACGCCGAAGCCGCCGCGGATGACGGTGCGCGCGCGCCCGCCCTGTCCCTGATCCGGCGACCACGCGAAGGCGAGGCGGGGCGCGAAATCTACCCGGCCGTCAATGTTCGTCTGCGCCTCGTAGCGGAGGCCCGCCGAGAGCGTCAGGTTCGGCCGCACGCGCCAGTCGTCCTGGATGAAGGGGCTGAAGTCGGTCTGCGTGACGCGCGCCTCGGGGTCGCCGGCCGAGATGGAGAACTGCGAAGGCCGACCGGCGGCGAAGTTTTCGAGCGAGGTGAAGGTGAACGCGCCGGCGAAGTTCTGCGGCGACACGTCGCGCAGGCTCAGGTGGCGCAGCCGCGCCCCGGCCTTGAGCGAGTGGTTGCGCCAGGCCCAGGAGGTGTAGTTCTGAAGCTCGAAGCGGTCTTCCTCGTTGAAGGAGAGGCCGACCTGCGAGCCGCCGCCGGTGAAGGCGTCGAGGACGCGGATGGTCGGCTCAAGACTTCCGCCCTCCCGCCGGCGGCGCTCGCGCACGTACTGGAAGCGCGTCTCGTTAATCACGCTCTGGTTGATGACGGCCGTCTCGGTGAGCTGGAAGGTGTGCTGCGTGTTCTCCACGTCGAAGGCGCGCTCGGGGAGGTCGAAGCCGCCGACGCCCTCGTCCTCCCGCGTATTGGTCTCGAAGGTGTAGCGCGCGACGAGCGTGTTGGTCGGGTTCAGTTGCCAGTCGAGGCGCGGGCTGAAAGTCGTCCGGCGGGCCGGCGTGACGATGGTCGTGACGAACGGCACGGGCAGGAGGTCGTCGCCCAGGACGACGGCGCGGACGATGTCGTTGTCGTCCGTCTCGCGCCGCTCGAAGTCGAGGAAGAAGGAAGCCTTGCCGCGGCGGATCGGGCCGGAGAGGTTGCCGCCGTAGCGGCGCGACTGGTAATCGGCGCGGCGGTCGGCGAAGGGCGAGCGCGAATTCAAACTCTCGTCGTTGAAGTTGAAGAAGAGTTGGCCGCCCAGGCGGTCGGTGCCGGGCTTGGTGAAAATCTCTATGCGGCCGTAGCCGAGGCGGTCGTACTCGGCCGAGAAGGGGTTGCGGTTGACGCGTATCTCGCGGATGGACTCCTTCGGCGGCAGGCGCCCGCCCGTGAAGCCGTCCACGTAAATCTGCGCGCCCTCTTCCGAAGAGCCCGCGCCCGGCCCGGCGAGCGCCTGCAAGGCCTCGGACAAGTCTTCCGGGTCGTCGGGCAGCGCGTCGAGGTCGTCGCCGCGCAGCACCACCGCCC
>JALZHT010000191.1:3849-6215 GCA_030860645.1 Acidobacteriota bacterium | reverse complement strand
CCGCGTGAGGGTCAGCCCCGTGGTGCCCCTCGTCATCGTCGGCGTCATCCTCGCCTTCGTCGGGGCCATCGTCTACTCGGTCGTGCGCACCGTCACCAGCGTCGCCGACAGCGTCACGCGCTCCATCCCCCCGCCGCAGCCGCCGCGCATCGTCGTCCCGATGCCGCCGCCCGGCCTGTTGGGCGAGCCGAAGCCGTCCGCCCCCGCCTACGCCAACGAAGTCCTCAAGTTCGGCGCGGAGGGCATCGGCCCCGGCTCCTTCAGCGACGCGCGCAGCATCGCCGTCGACGGCGAAGGGCGCATCTACGTCGGCGAGTACACGGGCGGCCGCATCCAGGTCTTCGACGCCGCCGGCAAGTTCCTCACGCAGTGGTTCGCCGACCGCTCGATGCCCCTGCGCGGGCTGGCCGCCGACCGCGGCGGCACCGTCTACGTCGTGCAGCGCGGCAAGATTCAGCGCTTCGAGGGGACGACCGGCCGGCCGCTCGGCGAGGTCGCCTATTCGCGCGACCTCGGCTTCGACGACGTGACGGTGGCCGCCGACGGCGGACTCGTCGCCGCGTGGGATCACCACACCGACGACATCGTCCGCTTCGACGCCGCGGGCAAGCCCGTCAAGGTCATCAACAAGGCCATCAGCGGGCAGACCGACCGCAGCGAGTTGAACCTGCGCGTCGCCGTCGACGGGACGGGCAACCTCTACGCGCTCGGCACCTTCAACGACGCCGTCCTCAAGTACACGCCCGAGGGCCGCTTCGTCAACAAGTTCGGCGGCTCGGGCGGCGAGCCGGGGCAGTTCCGCGCCGCGCACGCCATCGCCGTCGACAACAAGGGCCGCGTCTACGTCAGCGACAGCAAGGGCATCCAGGTCTTCGACAGCAACGGCCGCTATCTCGACGTATTCAAGCCCGCCCCCGTCTCCTTCGGCATGGTCTTCAACGACAACAACGAACTCTTCATCGCCGCCCGCACCCAGGTCATCAAGTGCGCGCTGGCGAAGCCGTGACGATTGCGGATTCGTGGCGCGCTCGCCGGTTGAGCGTAAGGTGCGGCATGATTTAACACAGAGGCCACAGAGCGAGACACAGAGGCCACAGAGAAAACATGTTCTTCTCTGTGGCCTCTGTCCCTCTGTGCCCTCTGTGTTGAAATGAAGCCTCCTCACATCCGACACGCGAGAACCCTAAACCCTATGCCTCATACGGCTTAATTTTATTGTTTCACGTGCGAAACGGTATTTCACACGCGCACGTTTTGTGCTATAATGCTCCTCATGAAGACGACGGAGAAAAAGAAGGCGGCCGGCAAGGTGCAGCAGTTCACGCCGGCCGAGCAGCGTTCGGCCCGCGCCGAGCGGGTGAAGGTCTTCGAGGCCGAGCCGTACGGCTGGATCGCGCAGTCGGAGTCGGGCGTCGAGGCCGGCTACCACCTGTTCTGCGACCCCGAGACGAGGGCTTTGGCCTGCACCTGCGCGGACTTCATCTTCCGCGGCAACGCCGAGACCGGCTTCGAGTGCAAACACGTGGCGGCCGTCCTCAAGTACCTCGGCCGCCAGTACCTGCGCCACGACTACGACCCGCGCCGGCAGCGCGCCCGCGCGGCCTGAGGAAGGAGTGAGAAGCTGTGAGCAAACTCTTCAAGTGTGAGGTCTGCCGCAAGTCGGCCGAGTCGCTCCACATGCGCAACTCGGACGGCCGCTGGGTCTGCGCCCACTGCATCCCACCCGCCGAGCTGAACGAATGCCCCGGCCTCCGCGAGCGCCTCGGCCTCAAGTCAGCCCGCCCCGCCGAGCGCCGCAAGGCAGCATAAAAGCCGTCAATCGTCAATCGTGTTTGAGACTCACTCAAGGGGAGCCGTAGACTGCTTTTTCGATTTTCGATTGACGATTCACGGCTTTAATCTTCTGTTATGAGTTCGTACGGGACGAGGGAGCAGGTCTCGGCCGGGGGCGTCGTCTTCCGGCGGCGCGGCGCGGCGGTCGAGGTGGCGCTGATCTCGGTCGGCGAGGCGAGCCGGTGGCAGTTGCCGAAGGGGCTTGTCGGGCGCGGCGAGACGCCGGAGCGGGCGGCCTTGCGCGAGGTGCGGGAGGAGACGGGGCTGGAGGCCGAGATCGTGGCCCCGCTTGAAACGGTCGAATACTGGTATTTCGCGAAGGCCGGCGCGGCGCGCGTCCGCTTCCACAAGTTCGTCCACTTCTTCCTGATGCGTTTCGTGGCGGGCGACGTGGCGGCTCATGACGCCGAGGTGAACGAGGCGCGCTGGGTCGGGGTCGAGGAGGCGGCCGGGATGCTCGCCTTCAAGGGCGAGAGGAAAGTCCTGGGGCAGGCGCGGGCGATGGTCTGAGCGGGGCGGCGGCCGTCAAGACC
>JALZHT010000191.1:0-3839 GCA_030860645.1 Acidobacteriota bacterium | reverse complement strand
GCCTTCGCCGGCTTTCAGTGGACGGGGCCTTTGCTCAGGCTGAGGCGCTGCCAGACGACGTTTTCGTCGGGGTAGGCGAAGCCGTTCGCGTTCCGCAGGCTGGCTGCGGCCTGCAAAATCAGCTCTAAATCCTTGAAAACGCCGTCGCAGTCTTCGCAGGCCGAGAGGTGCGTCCGCACCAGAATTGATTCCGATTCTTCGAGCGCGCCGGCGCGGTACTCGCTGAGCAGTTCGAGGCTCTTCGAACAGTCCATGGCCGTCCCCTTCGTGGAGGTCTAAAATGTAGGTCTCCGAATGGCTTCGGAGTTACTTAGATGCCGCCTGCTGCCGGATTAATTGCCTGAGTTTCAGACGCGCTTTGTGCAACTGTGATTTCGACGTGCCCTCGGCGATGCCGAGCATGTCGGCGACCTCGTAGTGCTCGTAGCCCTCGATGTCGTGGAGGACGAAGACGGTGCGGTAGCCCATCGGGAGTTGCTGGAGCGCCCGCTCCAGGGCGATGCGGTCGACGGCCGCCATCGAGCCAGGGTTTTCCGTCCCCCGCACGATCTGGACGGGCGTCTCGCCCTCGTCCGTGATCAGCTCCGACCGCGTGCTCTTCTTGCGGAAGTGCATCAAGACCTGGTTGACCGTCATGCGGTGGAGCCAGGTGGTGAAGGCCGACTCGCCGCGGAACATCCCGATCTTGTTGAAGAGTTGGAGGAAGACCTCCTGCGTCATGTCCTCGGCCTCGGTCGGGTTGCCCATCATGCGCATGCAGAGGGCGTAGACGCGCCGGAAGTGGCGGCGGTACAGCTCCTCGAAGGCGCCGGTGTCGCCCGCCGCCGACTTCTGCGCCAGCTCAAAATCAGTCGGCCCCTTTTTCTCGACCTCGGCAACGCTCACGTCTTCAGAACCCTTCTGCCCAGAGATTTTTTCAGGATTATCCATGAATTCCTCGCAAATGGGAAACGCCCGTGCGCCGAGAGCGGGGAGATTTTTGATTTTAGATTTGCGATTTTCGATTTGAGACTTCCCGGCTGACTTTTAAATCGAAAATCGCAAATCTAAAATCAAAAATTCAATAGAAACGGCCGCGGGAACCTCGGAAAGACTCCCGCGGCCATTTTAAGTCAGGAACCGCCGAGCGGCCTTACTGCAAGCCCTCGCTGAACGCCTTGAGCAGGCGGGCGCGCGAGGGGTGGCGGAGCTTCCGGAGCGCCTTCGCCTCGATCTGGCGGATGCGCTCGCGCGTTACGTCGAAGTTCTTGCCGACCTCTTCGAGCGTGTGCTCCTCGCCCTGCGGGCCGAGGCCGTAGCGCAGCTTGATGACCACCTCTTCGCGCGGGCTGAGCGTCGCCAGGACGGCGTCCGTGACCGCGCGCAGGTTGGTCGTCACGACCGAGTCGGCCGGGCTGACACGCGACTTGTCCTCGATGAAGTCGCCGAGGTGCGAGTCCTCCTCCTCGCCGATGGGCGTTTCGAGCGAAATCGGCTGCTGCGCCAGCTTGAAGACGGCGCGCACCTTCGAGACGGGCATGTCCACCCTCGACGCGATCTCCTCGGTCGTCGGCTCGCGGCCGAACTCCTGCACGAGCGCGCGCGAGGTGCGGACGAGCTTGTTGATGGTCTCGATCATGTGGACGGGGATGCGGATGGTGCGCGCCTGGTCGGCGATGGCGCGCGTCACCGCCTGCCTGATCCACCACGTCGCGTAGGTCGAGAACTTGTAGCCGCGCCGCCACTCGAACTTGTCCACGGCCTTCATCAGCCCGATGTTGCCCTCCTGGATTAAATCCAGGAATTGCAGGCCGCGGTTGGTGTACTTCTTGGCGATGGAGACGACCAGGCGGAGGTTCGCCTCGGTCAGCTCGCGCTTGGCTTCGAGCGTCTGGGTCTCGCCGATGACGAGCGCCTGGTAGGTGCGCTTGATCTCGACGGGCGAGACGTGGCGCTCCTCCTCGATCTTCTTGAGGCGGCGCTTGGCCGCGGCCAACTGCCGCTTGTACTCCTTCTCGGTCTCCGGCTTGAGGCGCTTCTGTTCGAGCTTGTCGCCGAGCTTCTTGATCTCGCGCTCGGCGTCGCGCACCTCCTTGTGGGCGGCGGCGATGGCGTTAATCAAACGCTGGCGCGCCGTCTCCTTCAAATTGAGGTTCTTGATCTCCTGCGAGATTTCGAGCCGCGTGCGGGCGACCTTGCGCCTGAGGCGCAGGAGCTTCTTCGAGGTCTTCCCGCGCGCCACCTTCTGCTCGGCGGCCAGTTTCTCCCACTCTTTCAGGCCCTCGCGGAAGTGCTTGCCGATGTTCTGCATGCCTTCGAGCGTCCACTGGAGGTACTCGTCGGCCTTGTCCTCGGCCTCGGACACGTCGGCCTGGTCGGAGAAGTTGACCACGTCGCGGATGTTGAGCCTGCCCTTTTCGAGGTCTTCGCCGATGCGGAGCAGTTCGGCGACGGCGATGGGCGAGCGCGAGATGGCCTTGTGGGTCTTGATCTGGCCCCGCTCGATGCGCTGCGCGATGGAGACCTCCTGCTCGCGCGTCAAAAGCGGCACCGTCCCCATCTGTCGCAGGTAGACGCGCACCGGGTCGGCCGATTTGTCGTCCTCGCCCGCCGACAAATCAAGCTCGTCGGCGTCTTCGAGGGCGACCTCTTCGTCGTCGGTCGCCAGCGACGCCACCTCAGAGATCAACTCCTCGTCGGTCTCGCCCCCCGCCAGGTTCGACACTTCGAGCTTCTGCAAAACGTCGTCTATGTCGCGCGTCGAGACGCCGTCCGACATGTCCTCGCTGTAGCCCTCGAAGGCCGGGAACTTCTCCGCGCCCTCCATCAGGCTCAAACCGTCCTTCTTCATCTTCTCGTCCAATCCGCCCCTCCGACATATGAAGCGCTAAGAATGCGGCAAGCGTTTTCATACGTGGTCGGCCAAGCTTTTGTTCCCCCGCCGCTCACACCCCGCGCAACTAAGGTGTTGATACGGGAGAAATTAGATGCCTGACGGGCCGTTCTCGTTGCAACTGCGAACCCTGTCCGGACGGCGGCCGGCGCCAGAGGGGGGCTTCGGCCCGTCGGGCCTGCCCTTCTGATGCGCCACCCCGCGGCACGGTTGCGAACGGCCGAAAACGCCCTCCACGCAGAGACGCCAAGTTTCCGACAAAAATGGCGTTTCATTGTAACATATGTTTTCCCCACGGCCGCGGGTCGGCGGTGGGACGCGGGCGGCGGACTTTTTGCGCCAACATTGATGGCCCCGGCTTTTGATGTGTGATAATAAGGAGACTCGCGCCCGCGCCCGGCGGGCGGAGGCCAAGCGGCGGTAACACCCATGCTGCTGATTATCCTGCTCGTCACCATTTTCTGGGTGGTCGTGCCCGGCCTGCTCACCGGGTGGATGCTGCGCGAGCACGGGCGGAGTTTCGCGTGGGGGGTGCTGCCCGGCGCGTTGCTCGGCCCGCTGGGGATTCTGGCCGCCCTCGCCTTCATCCTCGTCTCCGGCCGCGGGGCGCGCCGCCGCCGCCCCGCCTCTCTGTTACACAGTTCCCATCGTTTTTACAACGTCCCTTTCGTCGGCCGCCTGCACGTCTCGACCGCCTGGTCGCTGGCCGGCGTCGTGGCCTTCCTGTGCGCGTGGATGGTCGGCGGCATCGGCTACGAGTTTTACGCGGTCAAGTCCCGGCTGGCCGAAACCGGGCGCGGGCCGGGCGCGAGGGCGGAAGCGAATCGGGCCGCTCCGGCGGCCGTCGCCAGCGCTTGCGGGCTCGGCGCCAGGTTGCCGTAGACGGGCGCACCGGGCTGGTCGGTGCCAACCTGGAAGGCCAGGCCGTAGTACGGGTCGGGCGTCACCTGCATCTCGACCTCGGGCC
>JALZHT010000863.1 GCA_030860645.1 Acidobacteriota bacterium | reverse complement strand
CGCGCGCGGGCTGCGCGCCGGACTCATAAATGTGTTGGCGAGCGCGGGCGGCGTGGCGGCGTCGGCGCGACTCGAAGTTTTAGCCCGCACGCTTGTCATCAACGAAGTGCTCGCCGACCCGCCCGACGGCGCGGCCGGCGACGCGAACCGCGACGGCCGGCGGGACGGCTCCGAGGACGAGTTCGTCGAACTTGTTAACGCGACCGGCGCGGACTTAGGTGTGGCGGGTTGGACGCTCCGCACGCAGCCGCTCGCGGGCACGCGCGAAACCGTCCGCCACACCTTCGCCGAGGGCAGCGTGATCCCGGCGGGCCGCGCGCTGGTGCTGTTCGGCGGCGGCGACTTCAACCCGCTCGACACGGCCTTCGGCGGCGCGCAGGTCTTGTCGGCTTCGACCGGCCGCCTGTCTCTGACCAACGGCGGCCTCCACGTCATCGTCCGCGACGCGGCCGGCAACCTCGTCACACAAATCTCTTTCGGCGGCGAAGGCGTCAACCAGTCTCTGACGCGCTCGCCCGACATCACGGGCGGCTTCGCGCCACACACGGCCGCGCGCGCGGGGCGGCGATGCTCGCCGGGCGTCAGAGCCGACGGCTCTGTCTTCCGCGACCGCGCCGTGCAGACTCGCCCGCCGCTGATTGGGCGCGTCGAGGTCACGCCCGCCGCGTCCGTCATCAACCGCGGCGGGGCGGTGCGTCTCAGCGCTGCCGCCTTCGACGACAAGAACGAACGGGTGGCGGGCGCGGTCTTCGAATGGACTTCCGGCGACGAGTTGGTGGCGGCGGTTGAAGACTCCGGCCTCGCGCGCGGCGTCGGCGTCGGCGAGACGTTCGTCACCGCGACGACCTCGGACGCCCGGGGCGTCGTCGTCTCCGGGCGGGCGAGTTTGACGGCGCGACTGCCCGTCGTCATCAACGAAGTGCTCGGCGACGTGCCGCCCGACACCGCCTCGACGGCGGAAGTCGAAGGCGACGCGAACCGCGACGGCCGGCGGGACGGCGCGCAGGACGAGTTCGTCGAACTGTTCAACTACTCGGCCGAGGCGGTTGACCTCTCCGGCGTGCAAATCTCCGACGCGCTGGCCGTGCGTTACACCTTCCCGGCCGGCACGGTGCTCGCCGCCGAAAGTTCCCTCGTCCTTTTCGGCGGCGGCGACTTCGACCCGCTCGGCGCGGCCTTCGGCGGCGCGCTCGTCCTCAAAGGGAAGTCCCTGGGCCTCAACGACGCCGGCGACGCCGTCACCCTCAAGCTCCCGCAGGGCGGCGGCGCGTTCGCCGCCGACTCTCTCAGTTACAGCGCGGCCGACCCCGCCCCCAACCAATCCCTGACGCGCGCGCCCGATTCGACAAGCGGAGAGGCGGGCGGCCCCTTCGTGCCGCACAAGAATGTCGAGGCCGCGGCGGGCCGCGCCTTCTCGCCCGGCCTGCGGGCGGACGGCACGCCCTTCGGCTCGCCGCCTTTGACGCGAATCGAACTCTCACCGCCCGCCGCGACCCTCGACCTTAACTCTGCGCAGACTTTCAGCGCCCGCGCCTTCGCGCTTGCGGGGGCGGGCGAGATTGAAATCCCGCGCGTGCTGTTCCGCTGGGACGCCGGCAGCACGAGCGTCGCCGGCGTCTCTCCCTCCGCAGGCTTTTCCGCCACGGTCGAGGCGCGCGCCGCCGGGACGACGACCGTCCGCGCCCGCGCCGGCGGCATTGAAGCCGCGGCCACCGTCCACGTCAACCCGGCTCCGACGCCGACACCTTCACCGTCGCCGACGCCTTCACCCACACCCGCGCCGACGCCCCCGGCGAAGGTCGTCATCAGCCAAGTCTACGGCGGAGGCGGCAACGCCGGGGCGACCTTCACACACGACTTCGTCGAACTCTTCAACCGCGGCGACGCGCCGGCCGGCCTGCGCGGCTGGTCTGTGCAGTACGCCTCGGCCACGGGCGGGGCGTGGCAGGTCAGCGCGCTGCCCGACGCGGTCTTGTTACCCGGTCAATACCTCCTCGTCCGGGAGGACGCAGGCCGCGGTTGTGAGAACAGCCCGTGCGGCGCAGACCTCCCACCGCCCGACGCGTCCGGCACCATCCCTCTCGGCTCGACTGCCGGCAAGGTCGCGCTCGTCAACCACTCGACACGTTTGGAAGGCGACTGCCCGCTCGGCGCTTCAATCATTGATTTCGTCGGCTACGGCTCTTCCGCCAACTGCTCCGAGGGCGGCCGCCCCGCGCCCGCC
>JALZHT010000862.1 GCA_030860645.1 Acidobacteriota bacterium | reverse complement strand
TTCGAGTTCCGAGTTAAAAGACAAGTCGCCGCCTGAGCACGTTGTCTTTTAACTCGAAACTCGAAACCCGAAACTCGAAACTTCGGTTCATTCGGCCATCGAGGGCGTGCCGGCCGACGGCTGGTCGGTCGTCCAGACGGGCGGGTGGCTCGCGGCGTCGTCGGTCGCGCCGGCGTCGGTCGGGCAGGCGTCTTCGAGCGCGAGCGCGAGCACCTCGTCAATCGTCTCGACGAGTTGGACGGTCATCTCGGCGCGCACCTCCTCGGGCACCTCCTCGACATCCTTCTCGTTGTCCTTCGGGATGATGAGCGTGCCGATGCCCATGCGGTGGGCGGCCAGAATCTTCTCCTTCACGCCGCCGACGGGCAGCACCCTGCCGCGCAGGGTGATCTCGCCCGTCATCGCCACGTCCTTGCGGACGGGGACGCGCGTGAGGGCCGAGACCATCGCCGCCGCCAGCGTCACCCCGGCCGAGGGGCCGTCCTTCGGGATCGCGCCCTCGGGGATGTGGATGTGGAGGTCGCGCTTGCGGATGAATTCGAGGTTCATCCCGAGCCGCTCGGCGCGGGCCTTGATGCAGGTCAGCGCGGCCTGCGCCGACTCCTGCATCACGTCGCCGAGCTTGCCCGTCAGCGTCACGCCGCCGCGCCCGTTCGTCAGCGTCGCCTCGATCTGGAGCACCTCGCCGCCGACCTCCGTCCACGCCAGCCCCACGGCCAGCCCGACCTCGGACTCGGCCGCGACGGGCTGCTGGCGGAACTTCAAGGGGCCGAGCATCTCGCGCACCAGCTCGGGCGTGACGACCACCTTGAAGCCTTCGGCCGCGCCCTCGGCGACGACCCGGCGGGCCACCTTGCGGCAGCACGAGCCGATCTCGCGTTCGAGGTTGCGCACGCCGGCCTCGCGCGTGTAGTGGCGGATGATTTCGAGCAGGCCCTCGTCGGTGAACTCGACCTGCTCGGCCTTCAGCCCGCTCCCCTCGGCCTGCTTGGAGACGAGGTGGCGCTTGGCGATCTCCAGCTTCTCGCGCTCGGTGTAGCCCGAGAGCCGCAGGATTTCCAGGCGGTCTTGCAGCGGCGGCGGGATCGTGTGCAGCACGTTGGCCGTCGCGATGAAGAAGACCTTCGAGAGGTCGTACTCCACGTCGAGGTAGTGATCCTGGAAGGTGTTGTTCTGCTCGGGGTCTAAGACTTCGAGGAGCGCCGCCGAGGGGTCGCCGCGGAAGTCCGCGCCGAGCTTGTCGACCTCGTCGAGGAGGATGAGCGGGTTGACCGTGCCGGCCTTCTTCATCATCTGGATGATCTGGCCCGGCAGCGCGCCGATGTAGGTGCGGCGGTGGCCGCGGACCTCGGCCTCGTCGCGCACGCCGCCCAGGCTGAGCCGGACGAACTTCCTCCCGGTGGCGCGCGCGATGGACTTGCCGAGGCTCGTCTTGCCGACGCCCGGCGGGCCGACGAAGCAGAGGATCGAGCCTTTCGGGCTTTTCACCAACTGGCGGACGGCGAGGTGTTCGAGGATGCGGTCTTTAATCTTCTCCAGCCCGTAGTGATCCTCGTTCAAGACCTCCTCGGCGCGCCCGATGTCCTTGATCTCCTTCGACCGCTGCTTCCACGGCACGTTCAGGAGCCAGTCGATGTAGGTGCGCGAGACCGTGCCCTCGGCCGACATCGGCGGCATGGCTTCGAGCCGGTGCAGCTCTTGCAGCGCCTTCTCCTTCGCCTCCTCGCTCATGCCGGCCTCTTCGATCCGCTTGCGCAGGTCTTCCATCTCGGCCTTCTCGTCCTTGCGGCCGAGCTCCTTGTGGATGGCCTTGATCTGCTCGTTGAGGTAGTACTCCTTCTGCGCCTTCTCCATCTGCCGCTTGACGCGCGCCTGGATGGTGCGGTCGAGCTGCCGCTTCTCGACTTCCGTTTCGAGCAGCTCGACGAGGCGCTGGAGGCGGCCGTGCGTGGAGAAGATTTCGAGCAGGCCCTGCTTGTCCTCGACGGCGATCTTGAGCTGCGAGGCGAGGGCGTCGGCGAGGTGCGAGGGGTCGGCGTTCCGGAGCGCCGTCTGGAGCGCGTCGGTCTGCTGCTCGGGCGCGAGGCGGATGTGCTGCTCGACGAGCTGGCCGACGCGCTGCATGAGCGCGTCGATGCGCGGCCCCGCCTCGTGCGCGACGGGCGCGCGCCGCACGGTCGCGGTGAACGCGCCGTTGTCGTTCTCGACGCGGATGGTGGTGGCGCG
>JALZHT010000190.1 GCA_030860645.1 Acidobacteriota bacterium | reverse complement strand
GGGGGCCTTCCCGTGTATGAGGGCGTCAACCCTTCGATTCACGGTTGACGGCTTTTCAGGCTTTTAGTTGCAGACCCGCGTGCCGACGCCCTCCTCGCCCATGACGACGCGCATGATGTTGCCGGACTGGCGCATGTTGAAGACGATGAGCGGCAGGTTGTTGTCCATGCAGAGCGAGATGGCCGAGGCGTCCATCACCTTGAGCTGCCGTTCGAGGACTTCCTGGTAGGTGATGCGGTCGTAGCGCGTCGCGGTCGGGTCTTTGACCGGGTCGGCCGTGTAGACGCCCTCGACCTTCGTCGCCTTCAGGATCACGTCGGCCCGGATTTCGAGCGCGCGCAGGGCGGCGGCCGAGTCGGTCGTGAAGTACGGGTTGCCGGTGCCGGCGGCGAAGATGACGACGCGCCCCTTCTCCAGGTGGCGCACGGCGCGGCGGCGGATGAAAGGCTCGGCCACCTGCGGGATGTTGATGGCCGAGAGCACGCGCGTGTAGACGCCCGTCTTCTCCAGCGCGTCCTGCAAGACGACGGCGTTCATCACCGTCGCCAGCATGCCGATGTAGTCGGCCGCGGCCCGATCCATGTTGCCCGCGCTCTCCGAGACGCCGCGGAAGATGTTGCCGCCGCCGACGACGACCGCCACCTCGACGCCGAGTTTGTGGACGGCCTTGATCTCCTCGGCAATCGAGCGCGCCACCTCCACGTCCACGCCGTAGTTCTGCGCGCCCATCAGGGCCTCGCCCGACGCCTTCAGGAGGATGCGGCGGAAGGCGGGCGTCCGCCCCGCGCCGGCGGCCGCTGAACTGTCTTGGCTGTTCGTCATAATCTAAAGTCCGGAGTCCGAGAGTCCGGAGTCAAGGACGGGTTTTTGTTTTGACTCCGGACTCCGGACGCTAGACTGTTTTTTACTGGTTGCCGCCCGCGAGCGCGGCGACCTCGCCGCCGAAGTCGTCCTCGCGCTTGGCGAGGCCCTCGCCCATCTTGTAGCGCGTGAAGCGGCGGACGGTGATGCGCTCGCCCGTCGCAGCGATCTTCTCGGTCAGAAGCTCGTTGACGGTCTTGGCCGGGTCCTTGACGAACGGCTGGTCGAGCAGCACGGCCTCCTCGAAGAACTTGTTGAGGCGGCCCTCGACGATCTTGTCAATGACCTGGTCGGGCTTGTTGGCGTTCTTCGGGTCGTTCTTGGCCTGCGCGCGCGCGATCTCGCGCTCCTTGTCGAGCGTGTCGGCCGCCACCTCCTCGCGCGACACGTACCGCGGCTCGGCCGCGGCGATGTGCATCGCGATGTCCTTGACGAGCGCCTGGAACTGCTCGGTGCGCGCCACGAAGTCGGTCTCGCAGTTGACCTCGACGAGCACGCCGACCTTCCCGCCCATGTGGATGTAGGAGCCGACCGCGCCCTCGGCGGCGACGCGGCCCGCCTTCTTGCCGGCCGTCGCCATGCCGCGCTTGCGCAGGATTTCGACGGCCTGCTCCTCATTGCCGCCGGCCTCCGTCAAAGCCTTCTTGCACTCCATCATCCCCGCGCCCGTCTTCTCCCTGAGCGCCTTCACCGCGGCTGATGTGATCTCCGCCATGTCATTACTCCTAAAATAGTAGCCAGTAGTCAGTAGCCAGTAGTCAGTAGAAAACCGCGGCGGAAGCCCGGCCGTCAGGGGGGCGTCGCGTCACGCGGCGGCGTCAACGCCCTCCCCCACGGTCGGGTTTCCGCTTCGTCTCTCCAGCGCCAGCACGATCAGCGCGGAGCGCCACTGTCTGCCGGCTACCGTCTCCTGACTACTCAAAAAGATGCGCAGCCCGGCGGGTTCATCCGCACTCAAGAGGGCTGCGCTCGCCGTTGATGGAAACTTGGGAACCTGTTTGTCCGCCGCGCTCACTTGGCCGCGCCGACCGACTCCGCGCCCTTCTCCTGCTCGGCCGAGGACGGCGGGCGAGTGCCTTCTTCGCCGCCGCCGGTCGCGCCGCGCACGGGCGCGCCCGTGCCGATCTGCTCGTGGTCGCCGACGCTGTCGGGCTGCTGGCCCGTCCGGCCGAAGCCGATGTTGCCGGGCACACTCGTCTGCGTCTCGGTCGAGGGGGCGGCCGCTTCCATGTCGGTGAAGTTCTGCGACTGCGCGCCGGGGTCGCGCTGCGTCGTCACCGAGGAGGTCGTCGCGCGTCCCGAGGTGCCGGTCGCCGTGGTCGCGGGCGAGGCCGGGGCCTCCGCGGCGGTCTCCTCCTCGTCCGCGCCCTTTGTCGAGAGCTGCTGCCCCTCGATGATGGCGTCGGCGATGCGCGAGGCGAAGAGCCGTACGGCCCGCAGCGCGTCGTCGTTGCCCGGGATGACGTAGTCAATGCCCTCGGGCGAGCAGTTGGTGTCGACGACGGCGATGATCGGGATGCCGAGGCGGTTGGCCTCCTTGACGGCGATGTCCTCCTTGCGCACGTCGATGACGAAGAGCGCGTCGGGCAGGCGCGTCATCGTCTTGATGCCGGAGAGGTTGCGCTCCAGCGTCTCGCGCTCGCGGTCGAGCTTGATGCGCTCCTTCTTCGTCAGCTTCTCGTAGCGGCCGTCGGTCTGCATCGCTTCGAGGTCGCGCAGCCGCTTGATGGACTTCTGCACGGTCTGGAAGTTCGTGAGCAGCCCGCCCAGCCAGCGCTGGTTGATGTAGAACTGCCCGGCCCGCTCGGCCTCCTCGCGGATGGCGTCCTGGGCCTGGCGCTTGGTGCCGACGAAGAGGACGTTGCGGCCCCGGTCTTCGCCCATCAGGGAGGTGACGAACGAGATGGCGTCGCGGAACATCTTCTGCGTCTTTTGCAGGTCAATGATGTTGATGCCGTTGCGCTCGCCGAAGATGAACTCCTTCATCTTCGGGTTCCAGCGCCTGACCTGGTGGCCGAAGTGTACGCCGGCCTCCAGCAGTTCCTTCATCGTGACGGTGACTGGCAAACTAACTCCTCCTCTGCCTGGATTGGTTTAGTGTACTCGCCGCGCCCCAACGGCCCCGCGGGGCAACCAACCGGGGCGCGGCAATGGAATGACGCCATTTTCGATTTTTAATTTTAGATTTGCGATTGCAAGACCTAATCAAAAATCGCAAATCAAAAATCGAAAATTGAATTATCTCTTCGAGAACTGGAAGCGCTTGCGCGCGCCCTTCTGGCCGTACTTCTTGCGCTCCTTGGCGCGCGGGTCGCGCGTCACGAGCCCGGCGTCTTTGAGCGCGGGCCGGAGGTCGGCGTTGAACTCCATCAGGGCGCGGGTGATGCCGTGGCGCACCGCGCCGGCCTGCCCCGCCGGGCCGCCGCCCGCGACGTTGACGACGACGTCGAACTTCTCGCCCGTGTTGGTGAGCGTCAGCGGCTGGCGGATAATCATGCGCAGGGCCTGGTTGGGGAAGTAGTCGTCAAAGGTCTTGCGGTTGACGCGGATCTCGCCCGTGCCCGGCCTCAGGTAGACGCGCGCCGTCGAAGTCTTGCGCCGCCCGGTTCCGTAATACTGAATCTCTGCCACAGTCTTCTTCCTTCGGAAAAACTAGGTTACTTCTGCGCCGCGGCGGCGGCACGCGCTGAGAGCGCGAGCGGCTCGGGGCGCTGCGCCGCGTGCGGGTGCTCCGCGCCGCCGTAGACCTTCAGCTTCTTCGCCATCGCCTTGCCGAGCTTGTTCTTCGGGAGCATCCCACGGACGGCCAGCTCGATGACCCGCTCCGGGTGCTTCGCGAACTGATCCTTGACCGAGATCGAGCGCAGGCCGCCCGGGTAGAGCGTGTGATGGTGGTAGACCTTCTGCTCGGCCTTCGACCCCTTGAAGACGGCCTTGCGGGCGTTGATGACGATGACGTGGTCGCCGGTGTCGAGGAAGGGCGTGTACTGCGGCTTGTTCTTGCCCGTCAGCACGCGCGCCACCTCGGTCGCCAGGCGGCCGACCGTCTGGCCGTCGGCGTCGACGACGTACCACTTGCGATTCTCGGCGAGTCCGTCCCCGCTGGGAAAGTATGTTGACATAGGTAACTCTCTCAATTTTAAGCGTCTAAAACGCGAACGGCTAGAATACGAAACGCCCTTTTTGTTGTCAAGCCGAGGGGTCGAGGGTCTGGGTGAAAATGTCCGCGGGGGCCTGACGGGGGCGGGGCCTCGGCCGGGCGGGCGGGTCAAATTTCAGACTGGCAAAGCGCCTCAAACCAAAGGCTCCACGGTCATCCACCGTGGAGCCTTTGGTTTTCATTAAACCGGCCCGGTTACGGGTTGCTGCCCGGCTGGGTGGCGGGCGGCGGCTGGTTGTCCGTGCTCGGGCGCTTCTTGAGCTGCGGCACGTCGTCCTTCTTCTCGGCCGGGGCCGGAGTGCCGTCGGTCACGGACGGGTCTTCCGGCGCGGGCGAGCGGCGCTTCAAGGTCGGGCGGCCCGGCGCGCCGTCCTCGCCCGGCCCGATGTCTCCGGCCGTCGAGGCGCGCGCGTTCGAGAGCCGGAGCAGGCGGCCTTTGACGCGCTGGAACTCCGAGGTCGAGAGCACGTACTCCTCGCGGTCGGGGAAGCGTCCGACGAGGTTGCGCGTGGCCTCGACGCGGTCGGGCGGCTGCGGGTGCGACGCGAAGAGCTTCGAGATGGTGCCCGGCTTCTTCTTGTTCTTCGCCTGGAGCTTCTCGAACATGGTGGACATCGCGCCGGGGTCGTAGCCGGCGGCCCACAGGTACTGGACGCCGAGCGAGTCGGCCTCCTCCTCGGCGCTGCGGCTGAACTTCATGAAGCCGAGGAGCGCGCCGAACTGCGCCGCCTGGTTGATGAGCAGCCCGCCCAGGCCCCCGAGGAAGATCGAGCCGGCCATCAGGCCGATCTCGGCGAGCATCCCCTTGGCCTGGTTCTCCATCGCGTGGCGCGCGGCGACGTGGGCGATCTCGTGGGCCATCACGCCCGCCACCTCGGCCTCGTTGTCGGCGGCCAGGATCAGCCCCTTGTTGACGTAGAAGAAGCCACCGGGCAGCGCGAAGGCGTTGACCTCGTCGGAGTCAATGACCTTGATGGTGAAGGGAATCTTCGCGTCCGAGTGGAGCACGACGTTCTGGCCGACGCGGTTGATGTACTCGGTGATGACGGGGTCGTCAACGAACTTGGCCTCGCGGTCGACCTGCGCGGCGAGCTGCCGGCCGAGGTTGACTTCCTTCTCCAGCGAGCCGCTCATGCTGGCGATCAGCCCGCCGTTGATCTTGCGCTTGCCGATCATCCGGGGGTCTTCCTTCTCGGAGAGCGTCCGGTTCGTGCTGGCCTTCACCGTCTGCGGCTCTTTGGCCTGCTTGTCGTTGGCGTCGCCCTTCTTGGCCTGCTGCTCGGGCTTCTGCCCGCTCTGGGCCTTCCGCGGGGCGGCCACGGCCGCGATTGATCCCGCCCACAGGCTGAGGACGAGCGCCAGCGCCGTAAGCGTGCGGGAGAATTTATTGAACATGGTGCTAAAGCCTCCAGAAACTTTCGAGAACGCCTGTGGTCGAAGGAGAAGTAAGCCGCGGCGAGGCCCCGCCGGCGTCCCCTCGTCGGTTACATATTTTAGAGGATGCCCCGCGACGGTGCACTCCTGGGAGCGGCCGATTATCGGGGTAAACCTTTGATGCGCCTCCGCGCGCAAGAGGTTGCGCCGGGTGGGGAGACCGCGGGCGCGGCCCCCGGGCGGCCGCCCCGCAAACCCTTCTCATCTCCGACGGGGAGCCCGGGAATTATACCAGCCCGGACGCCTCGGCGGGCGTAAAAACTTCTTGATTGCGCCGGGCTGCGCCGCGTGTTAGATTCGAAACGGCCCACCTCGCCCTCACCTCCCGGGCACCGCCTGAGCAGTTTTCGCCCCATTCCATAAGGGTTATCCGGTGAAACGCATTCAAGATAAGATCAGGGATTTAGTCGAGCCGCAGGCTTTCGAACAGGGTGGGAGTTTTACGGACGACCCGGCGCGGGCGCTCGACGCCTACCGCTTCACGGACGTCACCTCCGACCTGCTGACGCGCTGGCTGGACGTTTTGGCCGATTTGCCGCGCGCCGGGGGGGCGGCGCTGGCTTTGGCCGGGGCGCGCGGCGTCGGCAAGAGCCACACGCTCGCCGTCTTCAGCGCGCTCACCGCCCTGCCGGAACTGCGCGCCTCGCTCGAAGACCCGCACGTGGCGACGAGCGCGCGCCGGCTCCTGAGCAAACGCTTCACGGTCGTCCGCGTCGAGCGGGGCTTGCGGCCGACGCTGGTCGAGGAAATCGCCGACGCCTTCGGCGGCTCCATC
>JALZHT010000189.1 GCA_030860645.1 Acidobacteriota bacterium | reverse complement strand
GGCGGGCGGTGCCGATGGTGCCGAGCGCCGCGGCCTTGAAGGGGTCGTCGGCGCGAGCGACAGCGTCGGCCACATGTAGGAGCAGCGCCGCCGGGTCGTTGGCGCAGGCCGCATCGTGGTGCATCTGCAAGGCGGAGGCGAGGGCGCGCGGCACGCCGCACGCCTCCAGCATCCACTGCCCCACCTGTGCATGATCCACGCCGTAGGAGGCGGCCTCATACTCGACCCGTTCGTCGGCGTCAAGCCCTTCCAGCACGGCCGCCGTCGCCGGGAAGAGTGAATCGAGGAGGGACTTACCAACGTCATGCATCAGGCCGAGCGTGTAGGCATCTGCGGGATTGATGATGCCGGTCTGCTCGGCTATCAGCCGCGCCGCCTCGGCCGTGCGTAGCGAGTGTTCCCATAACTCCTCCGAGATGGGGTGGCCTTCGCCCCACGCGGCCCCGCCCGATACGATCAGCCGCAAGCCCGGACCGCCGAGCGCGGAGCATGCCACCGCTAGGTTGGCGGTTCGGAGCCGGCCGGTCGAGTTGGCCTCGCGCAGGACGCGCGCGGCGAGAAACGGCTCGGCCGAAGCTTTTTCGAGCAACTCGTCGAAGGTCAGGCCGGAGACGTCGAGGTCGCCGGCGCCGGCCGCCCCGCGCGCCGGAGAAGGTTCCTCAGTGATGGCCCGGCGGATCTGCGCCAGCGGCTCGAACTGACTGAAGGCGCGCACGACCTCGGGGTCGAACCTGCTGCCCGCCCCCTCCCCCAGCCGCGCGACGGCCTCCTCGTGCGAGCACGCGTCGCGGAAGGGGCGCGGGCTGGTCATGGCGTCGTAGGCGTCGGCGACGAGGATGATGCGCGAGAGCAGCGGTATCTGTTCGCCGCTCAGGCCCCCGGGGTAGCCCGTGCCGTCGAAATGCTCGTGGTGGTGGAGCACGGCCTCGGCCGCGTCTTCGAGCCCCACGATGCCGGTTAGCATGCGCGCGCCGCGCCGCGAGTGTTGGCGCATCCGGGCGGCCTCTTCGGGCGAGAGCGCGCCCGGCTTGAGTAGGATGTGATCGGGCGTGCCGATCTTACCGATGTCGTGGAGGAAGGAGGCGAGTGCGAGTTGTTCGAGAGTTTCTTCGCCGAGCCCCATCTGGCGCCCGATGGCCGCCGCGTAGCTGCGCACGCGCCGCGCGTGGCCGTGGACATGATCGTCCTTCGCCTCTAGAGCGTCGGCGATGGCCCGCACGAAGCCGCGCGTCATCTCCTTCATGCGGCCCACGAGCCGCTGGTTGGTGAGCGCAAGCTCGTGGCGTGAGCGGTTGGTGTCGTAATGTTCGAGCGCGCGGCTGACCGTCAGCCGCAGTTCGTCGTTGCTCCAGGGCTTGGTGACGTACTTGTAGACCTGGCCGCAGTTGATGGCCTCGACCAGCGCGGTGACGTCCGTGTAGCCGGTGAGGATGATGCGTACCATGTGGGGCCGGAGCGGGGCGGTGAGCTTCAGCAGCTCGATGCCGGTCATGCCTGGCATCCGTTGGTCGGTGATGAGCAGCGCCACGTCGTGCTGCTCCAAAAGGCGTATGGCCTCCTCGCCGGAGTTGGCGGTGACGACCGTGTAGTCGCGCCGGAAGAGGCGTTCGAGCAGCCGCAGGTTGGCCGGCTCGTCGTCGACGATCATGATCTTGTATGACATGCTGCGGAGAATTTCACCTCGCTGTTATGGGTGGAATGTGTCGGCGTTCAAGCCTGCACGCGCGCGTCGGCCGCGCGCCGCGCGTTCACGGGGAGCATGATGGTGAAGGTGGTGCCTTCGCCGGGGCGACTCTCGACTGAAATCGTCCCGCCGTGACGCTCGACGATGCCGTAGGTGATCGAGAGGCCAAGGCCAGTCCCCTCGCCGACCGGCTTGGTGGTGAAGAACGGGTCGAAAATTTTGTTCAGGTGCTCAGGGGCGATGCCGGGGCCGGTGTCGCCGACCGACACCTGAACGGCGTCGCCTTCGAGGCGCGTCGAGACGCGCACCTCGCCCCCTCCCGCGACGGCCTGCGCGGCATTAGCGAGCAGGTTCATCCACATCTGGTTGAGTTGGCCCGCGTAGCAGTCCACCGGGGGCAGCTCGCCGTAGTCGCGGCTGAGCGTGATGTGGCCGGAGGCGTAGAAGCGCGAGAGCAGGCGGAGCGTTGAGTCGAGCCCCTCGTGGATGTCCACCTTCTTGAACTCGGCCTCGTCGAGGCGCGAGAAGGTGCGCAGGTTCTGCACCACGTCGCGGATGCGCTCGGCCCCGCTCGCGCAGTCGTCGATGATCGAGCGCACGTCGGCGAGCGTGTTCTCGTAATCTATCTCCGCCTTGAGGCTTTGGGCGACGGCCGAGACCTCGGGCGGGAGCGCCGCCCCGTCGTAGAAGCCGAGCAGGCGTTCGAGCCCCGCGGCGCACTCGCGCAGAACCTCCATGTTGCCGTAGATGAAGCCGGCCGGGTTGTTCAGTTCGTGCGCCACGCCGGCGGCGAGCTGGCCGAGCGAGACCATCTTCTCGTTGTGCACGATCTGAGCCTGGAGCCGCTCCAACTCGGCCTGCCGGTGCGCCAGTTCGGAGTTGCGCCGCTCTAGGTCTTGCTTGTAGCGGCGCGCGTCCCTTAGCAAGGCGCGCCGCTCCAGGGCGCGCTCGACGGAGAGTTCGAGCACCTCCAGGTCGCAGGGCTTCAGCAGGTAGTCGGACGCTCCGAGCCGCACGGCGTCGAGGACGCGCTGCGTGCGGGCTATCGCCGAAACCATGATGACTGCCGTGTCGGGGAACTGCTCTTTGATCTTGCGCAGCAGTTCGACGCCGCTCAGCCCAGGCATGTTCACGTCGGAGATGACGAGCGCGAAGGGCTCGGCCGAGAGGAGGCGCAGGGCCTCCTGTGCATCTGCCGCCGTCTCACACGAGTAGCGTTCGCCGAGGCATGCGGCGAAAAGGTTGCGGACGGGGGCCTCGTCGTCGACGAGAAGGATGCGACTGTCTTCTGCGGAAGAAGTATTCATGTCAGCAGATGGGAAGGCGGCAAGGGGAACCCTTTGCGGCCGGCGCAGCGTCCGCCGCCACGAGGCGCTGAGGCTTCTCCTGTTCGGGTAAGCTTCTGAAACGTGAATCTCCGTCGAACTGTCAGAGGGCGGCTCGGGTGCGGAACGAACCCCAGGTGCTCAGGACGCACCTGCGACACGCACCGGCGAGACGGGTCCGGAGGGGTTTACGGCCCCGGCCGCCCCGCCTTTAGCACCCCCTGTGCCACGTCGCTTCTGCTTTATGAGAAAGATTCCCGGAGAGTTATAGATGAACTGAAGGCGTGGGTTGCGATTGCCGCAACAGTGCCGCGCAGGCCGCGGCCTCAAGCTTCCATGTGATGGGCCGCAGAGCGGACGGGGAGGCTTGCGTGGAGCCGTTTACAATCCAAATCCGTGACACTCCGCGGGTCTTCGAGCATGCGGCGCACCTTCCGCCCCAACGCGTCCGGCGTGAACGGCTTCTGGATGAAGGCCATCGCCTCCTCAAAAACCCCGTGATGCACGATGGCGTCGTCCGTGTACCCGGACATGTAGAGCACCCGCGTCTCTGGCCTGATCCCGGCTAACCTTTCGGCGAGTTCGCGGCCGCCCATCTGCGGCATGACGACGTCGGTCAACAATAAGTGTATAGGCCCGCCGTATTGCTCGGACACACGCAGCGCCTCATTACCGTTCCCCGCCTCCAGGACGTGATAGCCGCTCTCCAGAAGGAGTGCGCGGGCCATCACTCGCACGACCTCCTCGTCTTCAACCAACAGCACGGTTTCCGTGCCTTCTGGTATCTTGTCGCCGTTCGACTGCACCTCGACTGGCGCTTCTCGCTCCTCCGGCTTATCGGCGCGCGGCAGGTAGACCTTAAAAGTCGTCCCGATTCCCACCTCGCTGTAGACCTGGACGTGCCCTCCCGACTGCTTGACTATCCCGTAGACGGTCGAGAGACCTAACCCCGTCCCTTTCCCCAGTTCCTTAGTCGTGAAGAAGGGCTCGAAGATCCGCTCCTTCGTCTCGGCGTCCATCCCGCAGCCGGTGTCGCTGACCGTGAGCATGACGTGCCAGCCTGGGGTAACGGAGGGGTGCTGGCTGGCATAGTTCTCGTCTAGGTAAGCGTTCCCCGTTTCGATCACGAGCGTGCCGCCCCCGGGCATCGCGTCGCGGGCGTTTACCGAGAGGTTCATCAGGATCTGCTCGATCTGCCCCGGGTCTGCCTTAACCTTGCCCAAATCGGGTTTGGGTTTCGTGAGCAGTTCGATGTCCTCCCCGATCAGGCGTCGCAGCAGCCCGTTGGTCTCTAAAACGACCTGATTCAGGTCGAGCACCTTCGGCTGCAACACCTGCTTGCGGCTGAAGGTCAGGAGTTGGCGCGTCAGCGAGGCGGCGCGCTCCCCCGCCTTCTTAATCTCCTCGACCTTGGGGCCTAGGTGTTCGTCGTCGCGGACTTTCTTCAGCAGGAGCTCGCTGTAGCCGGTGATGACGGTCAGCAGGTTGTTGAAGTCGTGCGCCACCCCGCCGGCCAGTTTCCCCACCGCCTCCATCTTCTGGGACTGGCGGAGTTGCTCCTCCTTCTCGCGCTCGCGCTCGAAGAGCCGGACGTTCTCGACGGCGCTGGCGGCGAGGTTCGCCGCCATCAACATCGCCGTGGCGTGGCCTCGTTCGTAGGCCCCGCGCCCGGTGCTCTGCACCTCGACGACGCCCACGACTTGCCCCATGACCGCCATGGGAACGGCCAGCGAGGACTGGGGCAGGCGCGGGTCTCTTTCAAGACCGACATTAATAACCGGCTGGCCCGCCACCGCCGACTGAAAATCGTCGGTGATGACGATCCGGCCGGTAGCCACGGCGCGGCTCGCCGGGCTCTCGGTCGAGCGCATCGGCGGCAGCCCCGAGGTGTCCACTTCCTCGCCCTCGCTCCAGGCGTAAACCGCGGTGCGCAGTTTTCGCTCCGGCTCATAAAGTGAGATGAACATCCCGCTGCACGGCGCGGAGACCAGGGCGAAGTCAAGCAGCGCCCGGTAGATCGTGGTCAGGTCGCGCGCCGTGCCGAGTGTCTGGGCCAGAGAGGCGATCCTTTCGAGAAGTCGCTCGTATTCGACGATGGCGCGCTGGTCGGCCTCGTGAAGCGCCTCCTCCGCCTGCTGGCGCTCCTTGATGTAGCGGTTAAGTTCTTCGATGTGGCGTTCGGCCTGTTCGGCTTGGGCTATCGAGACCTCTATGTTTTTCAGGTAGGTCCGGTAAGTGACGTAAAGGACGACGACGATGGGGGTCATCGCCACGACGGCATAAAAGCCGAACTCATGAACCAGGGTGGCAATAATGGTGGCGGCCGTCGCCCCCGCGAAGTAGGTGACTGAAGTCCAAAGATAATACTGGCGCCAGGTCGGCCAGACGGGCTGGTCAATCTTACAGGCCGTGTACACGGCGACGAGGCCGGTGTTGGCGGTGTATTGCACGGTCGCCATAACGCAGACCGCCAGCATAAGTCCGGCCGAAAATTCACCGCGAGGCAGGTCCGTGGTCTGCCCGAAGCAGAGGCGCAGCGCCGAATAAGTGACGAACGTGGAGCAGGTCAGCACGGCCGCGTTGAACAGGAGCACCCTGATCTTCCTGCTCACGTGCAACGACGAACAGAGCGCCTCCACCGCCGCCAGAAGGCTGGCTGCCTCGCCGCCGTAGAGGAGCATCGTGAGGAAAATGAGCGTGTCCGCGACCGTGATCTCGCCGCTGACGCGCGGGATCTTGATGCTGATGCGCGAGCCGATGAGGATCGTGACGAGGGCTAACAGCGAGAATCGGCTGTCGAGCCGCGCGACGGGTAAGTGAAGAAGGCAGAAGAGGGCGACCGCTCCGCCGACAACGACCATCAGCCACATGAACGGCTTGAAGTAACGTTGTCTGCTCACGTTCTCTCGCGTAAGAGTCGAGGGCGACGGGTGCGATGTGCTGGGGCTTAGGTTCATCTGGATGTCTGCCGGATTCTTCCTCGCGGCGTGGCGGGTCTGTCTTTTCTATTCCGACCCCCGCCCTTCGCTGCATGTATATGGTGTGGCAAGCGCCGCGCGCCGTGAAGCTGGCCTCGCGGGGGCAGGGCCGGGGCCCCGCTCCCCGACGGGCAGGCAATTCGACCCCGCGCGCCGTAGTAGATGGGGCTCAGTTGAGACACGGCGGGCCTTCAGGTCGTGGCTGCGGCCTCCCGGCTGAAGCCACGACCTGTCATCGCGCTTTCCCG
>JALZHT010000188.1:5361-6240 GCA_030860645.1 Acidobacteriota bacterium | reverse complement strand
GGGGCGGCCTGGAGTTGGCGCGCCGCGAGCGCGTGGGCGTCGTCATCACCGACCTGCGTCTGCCCGACATCTCCGGCCTCGACGTGCTCGGCGCGCTCCGCCGCGAGTGGCCGCTCCTGCCCGTCGTCCTCATCACCTCCCACGGCACGCCCGAACTCTTCGCCGACGCCCTTCGCGCCGGCGCGACGGCCGTCCTCCCCAAACCCTTCGCCCCCGACGAGATCATCCGCCTCGTCGAAGGATTCGATTAAATTCAAGTAGACGGTAGGAAGACATTCTCTAGCGAACCGTCAGAGTGTCGGCGTCAGCATCGTCAGTGTGGGCCTACCGTCTACTTTCTACTGACTACTACTTCTTCTCCTTCCCGTCATCATTCCGCAATCTTCGTCCGCGGGCGTGATTCATGGTGAAACACGGCGCGCGCCGGGGTGGCACGCGCTGGAACATCGCGTCCCTTACGCACGCCGGGAGACGCCGAAAAAGTTGCGCCAATTTTGCGGCGGGGTTACAGGAAGGGTGCGGCGGGGGCGCGGCACAAGGCTTGCTCCTGAGCCTGACGTACGAGCGTCGCGTCCGAGCCGCGCGGTCTGAAGCGCGGCGGTCAGTAGAACCAGGCCCCGACGCGGCGAGTTTGAAAAACCTTGATGAACTTTAGATGAAGCCGCGCCACCGGCCCCGAGGCGGTCGCACGGCAACGGCGCGAAGCACGCCCTTCGCGCCGTCTTCTCAGGATTGACGACCCGCACCCCGCTCCTTACGCGAGCGCGCCGCTACAGCGCCTCGCGACCGAGGGACAAAACAAGACCGTGCCCGACCCGCGTCGAAACCGGGGGTGGGAGAAGTGTGCCCGCCCGCCGGCGACGGATTCGCCGGCGGGCC
>JALZHT010000188.1:0-5351 GCA_030860645.1 Acidobacteriota bacterium | reverse complement strand
CGGGCGGGCCTCGGCGGCGCCCAGACGAGTCCCCTGATGAATGCCGAAGACTGAATCGGCCGACCCTCAAACGGAAGTGGTTTCGCCCCGCGCGAACTCTTCCGGACGATTGAGAGAACACACGATGAACATAGAACATATTTTACGGAAGTGCCGGACGCTCCTCGCGCTCGCGGCCGTGGCGCTCTTCGTGCTCGCCGCGGCCGGCGCGGCGCGGGCGCAGACCGCCAACACGACCCTCCCGATAGAGGAGTCCCCGACGCCGACGCCGACGCCGACCGCGCCCAGTTGCGAGCGCACGGTGAAGGCCGACGTGGTCGCGCTCGACCAGGTCATCACCTACAACCGCCTCGGGGCGGTCAACCCGGCCGGCATGATGTACGCCCTGCGCCGCGACGTGACGACCATCAACGCGACCGCCGGCCTGACCGCCGGCAACGTCCAGCTCCGGCCCTACAAGCGGCCGCGCCCGCTCGTGCTGCGCATGAACGCGGGCGACTGTTTACAAATCTCTTTCCAGAACCTGCTCGCTCCGAACCGCAGGCACGAAGACCAGCCGCTCACGCGCTACGCCTCGATTCACGCGGTCGGCCTGCAACTCGTCAACTCCATCACCTCCGACGGCTCGAACGTCGGCAACGTCACCGCGCCGGGCGGCCTCGTCGCCCCGGGCGCCAGCGCCGTCTACACGCTCTACGCCGAGCGCGAGGGCAACCACCTCATCTACTCGACGGCGGCGACGACGGGCGGCGAGGGCGACGGCGGCCAGATTTCGATGGGCCTCTTCGGCTCGGTCAACGTCGAGCCGCGCGGCTCCGAGTGGTACCGCTCGCAGCTCACCGAGGCCGACCTCGTGGCGGCCCAGCGGCGGAACCTCGACGGCACGCTGATGGTGTCGAAGGGCGGCCAGCCCATGCTCAACTACGACGCCACCTACCCGAAGGGCACGACGAGCGGCCGCGCGGCCGGCTCGCCCGTCCTGAAGATCCTCGACTCGACCCTTAACATCGTCCACTCCGACCTCAACGCGATCATCACGGGGCCGGGCCGCGCCAACTTCCCCGCGGGCACCTACAACCCCATCGCCACCGCGGGCGACAGGCCGGGCGCGACCTCGGCGACGACCGTCCGCAACCGCCCGTTCCGCGAGTTCACCGTCATCTACCACGACGAGCTGAAGGCCGTGCAGGCCTTCCCGCAGTTCGACGAGAAGAAGGCCGACGGCATCACCGACAACCCGCTCGCGCACACGCTGCACAGCGTCCGCGACGCCTTCGGCATCAACTACGGGACGGGCGGCATCGGCGCCGAGATCATCGCCAACCGCCTCGGCCTCGGCCCGATGAAGGACTGCAACGACTGCCTCTACGAGGAGTTCTTCCTCTCGGCGTGGACGGTCGGCGACCCGGCGCAGCTCGTCGACCGCCCGGCCAACACGCAGGTCGACAAAGAGGGCAACAAGATTCCGGGCGCGACCGGCGCGACGAAGGTGCTCTTCCCCGACGACCCCTCGAACGTCTACCACAGCTACCTCAACGACCCGGTCAAGATGCGGGTCGTGCACGCCGGCCCCAAAGAGCACCACATCCACCACCTGCACGCCCACCAGTGGCTGAACTCGCCCGAGAGCGACAACTCCAGCTACCTCGACAGCAAGGCCCTCGGGCCGGGCTACTCCTTCACCACCGAGATCACCTACGGCGGGTCGGGCAACCGCAACAAGACGCCGGGCGACTCGATCTTCCACTGCCACTTCTACCCGCACTTCGCGCAGGGGATGTGGGCGATGTGGCGCGTCCACGACGTGTTCGAGGCCGGCACCAAGATGGACACGCTGACCGGCCAGCCGCTCAAGGACTCGCGCAAGCTGCCCGACGGCGAGATCGCGGCCGGCACGCCCATCCCGGCCGTCGTCCCCGTCCCGACGCTGGCGATGGCCCCGATGCCGACGCCCACGTTCCAGGGCTACCCGTTCTACATCCCCGGCGTCGCCGGCCACCGGCCGCCGCACCCGCCGCTCGACACCGTGGACGACGGCGGGCTGCCGCGCCACATCATCGTCGGCGGCACGGTCACGCACCACGAGGATCACTCCCCCAACTTCAGCTTCGAGAAGGCCCGCCTCGACTTCGACAAGCACCTGGAGACGGCCATCGCCCACCAGATTCCCGAGGCCGGCACCACGGACGAGATCGCGGCGATGAACTTCCACGCGGTGCGCTCGCGCGCGAGCTTCACGCCCGAGGGGGCCTCGGCCGAGTTCCGCACCAACGGCATGCCGGCCAAGCCCGGCGCGCCCTACGCCGACCCCTGCGTCACCGACGAGGGGCTGGCCGCCACGACCAAAGAGCGCACCTACAAGGGCGCTTACGTCCAGCTCGACCTGACGCTCAACAAGGCCGGCTGGCACTTCCCGCAGTCGCGCATCGCGACCCTCTGGGACGACGTGCGGCCGACCATCGAAGGCAAGCGCGCGCCCGAGCCGCTCTTCTTCCGCGCCAACTCGGGCGACTGCGTCACCTACCACCACACCAACCTGGTGCCGCGCGTCTACGTGCAGGACGACTTCCAGGTGCGCACCCCGACCGACGTGATGGGCCAGCACATCCACCTCGTCAAGTTCGACGTGATGGCCTCGGACGGCTCCGGCAACGGCTGGAACTACGAGGACGGCACCTTCAGCCCCGAGGAGGTCGTTGACCGCATCCGCGCCATCCGCAAGCAGAACGGCTGCGGCGGCCTCGACTCGGGCGACTCCCGCGACGGCACCTTCACCTGCCCGGTGGCCCGCCAGCACCCGACGCTCGGCCTCGCCGGCAAGGACGAGGACGGCAACGGCGTTGACGACTGGCTCGGCGCGCAGACCACCGTCCAGCGCTGGTTCGTCGACAAGACGCTCAACCTGAACAGCGGCGACCGGACGCTCCGGACGGTCTTCACGCACGACCACTTCGGCCCCTCGACGCACCAGCAGGGCGGCCTCTACGCCGGCCTCGTCGTCGAGCCTGACGGCTCGAAGTGGCGCGACCCCGAGACGGGCGTGGTCTTCGGCGGCGCGGGCGTCGCGGCGCGCGCCGACGGCGGCCCGACTAGCTGGAAGGCCGACATCATCACGTACAACGAAGCCTACAGCTACCGCGAGTTCCTGCTGGAGTTCTCCGACTTCCAGTTGGCCTACAAGGCGGGCGGCGGCCTCGACGCGAAGGGCCGGCCCGCGGCCGACCCCGCCAACGTCATCAACCCGCCGGCCAAGGACGAGCCGGGCCTGCCCACGCTCGTCGAGAAGGCGAAGGTCTGCCCCGGCAGCGGCTTCGCGCCGCCGTGCCCCGAGGCCATCTCGGCGGCCGACGTCGGCACGATGAGCGTCAACTACCGCAACGAGCCGATCCCGCTGCGCCTCACCGACGCCTACAACCAGTTGGCGAAGGGCGAGGAGGGCGACCTCGCGCACGTCTACCGCTCGCTGACGACGCGCGCCAACCCCGAGATGAACGTGCAGCCCGGCTTCTACCCGCCGCTCAGCGCGGACATCCAGCCCGGCGACCCGTTCACCCCGCTCTTGCGGGCCTACGAGGACGACCCCGTCCAGATCCGCATCCTCGTCGGCGCGCACGAGGAGGGGCACAACTTCGGCATCCACGGCATCAAGTGGAAGTACGAGCCGTCGGAGGAGAACTCCGGCTACCGCAACAACCAGATGATGGGCATCTCCGAGCACTACGAGCTGGTCGTGCCGAAGCTGCCGCGGAAGTACGACGGCAAGCAGGCCGACTACCTCTACGCGCCGGGCACGTCCGTGGACGACCAGTGGAACGGCCTGTGGGGCCTGATGCGCGTCTACGCGCAGAAGAAGTACGACCTCATGGAGCTGCCGAACAACCTCAAGAACAACGCCATCGGCTTCTCGAACCAGGGCGACTTCGACGGCGTCTGCCCGAAGGCCGCGGTCAAGCGCCCGCTCAACGTGACGGCCGTCGCGGCGCGCGAGGCGCTGCCCGCAGGCTCGCTCGTCTACAACGGCCGCGAGGGCAACGGCGGCAAGCTCCACGACCCGACCGCGATCATGTTCTTCCGCTCGGAGGACATTGACCTCAACGGGAAGGTCAAAGCGGGCGTGCCCATCGAGCCGCTCGTCCTGCGCGCCAGCGCCGGCGAGTGCCTCGAAGTCGCGCTCACGAACAGGCTGCCGGCGACCGACTACCAGTTCGACCTCCCCGGCTTCAGCACGCTGCCGATGATCGTCGAGGGCTTCAACGCCAACGACGTGAAGCCCTCGTCTCACGTCGGGCTGCACCCGCAGAACGTCTTCTTCGACGTGACGCGCAGCAACGGCGTCAACGTCGGCCTCAACCCGGTGCAGACGGCCGCGCCCGGCCAGACCGTCACGTACCAGTGGTACGCGGGCGATGTCGTGCCGGACGCGACCAACCGCGGCATGTACAAGGCCATCGAGTTCGGCGCGACGGGCCTCTCGTCGGCCGACCCGATCAAGCACTCGAACAAGGGCGCGGTCGGCGCGCTCATCATCGAGCCGGCCTGGTCTTCGTGGAGTGAGGACTGGTGGTCGCGCGCCTCGGCGACGGTGTCGAACGCCGACTCGACGGCCAGCTTCCGCGAGTTCGTGATGGTCTTCCAGAACGACCTCAACTTCCGCAACAACAGCGTGACCGGCTCGACCTTCCTCGACGACGGCCAGGCCGTGCCGAACCTCGCCGGGCAGGAGGACGCCGAGGACTCCGGCCACAAGGCCGTCAACTACCGCAGCGAGCCGCTGTGGAAGCGGATGGGCTTCGACCCCGACGCGCCGCTGAGCGGCGGCGACCCCGACGACAAGCGCACCCCGACGCGCGACATCGACTTCACCAACTCGCTCAACAACGCGCAGGTCGGCGGCGACCCCGTCACCCCGGTCTTCTGGGCGACGGCCGGGCAGCAGGTGCGGATGCGCCTCGTCCAGCCCGGCGGGCACGCGCGCAACAACGTCTTCATGTTGCACGGCCACATCTGGGAGGAGGAGCCGTACACGGGTTCCTCGACCGTGATCGGCACGAACGCGCGCTCGAACTGGGTCGGCTCGCAGTACGGGGTCGGGCCGGGCAGCCACTTCGACTTCCTACTCAAGAACGGGGCGGGCGGCAAGTTCGGCATCACCGGCGACTACCTCTACCGCACCTTCACGTCGCCGCAGTTCAGCGGCGGCATCTGGGGCATCTTCCGCGTCTGCGCGCCCGGCACGGTGTGCCAGCCGCCGACCAAGACGGCCGTCAACGACCCCCTAAAGGGTGGCATGCAGTAACGGGCCGGGCTTTTTACGCCGGCCTTCACCGAAGGGGCGCCGACCGGAGAGACTC
>JALZHT010000861.1 GCA_030860645.1 Acidobacteriota bacterium | reverse complement strand
CGCGGAGCGAGTCGCGGCGCGCGTCGGGCAGGGCCGCCTCGTCGTCGGCGTCGTTGATGCCCTTCTTGAACTCGCGGATGCTCTTGCCCATGCCCTTGGCGAGTTGCGGCAGGCGTGTGCTGCCGAAGAGGAGCAGCAGGATGACGAGGATGATGATCAGCTCTTGCGGCCCCAGGCCGCCGATGAGTGCGAGCATTTAAGTCTTCCTCCGCCGCGGCGGGCGCGGCTCAGTGTGACGGCGCGGGGCGCGGTGTCAGAGGGCCTCGGCGTCCGACTCGTAGAAAAGGTATTTGCGCCACGTCACGTCGGCCCGCCCGATGTAGCGCATGATCTGCCGGTTGACGTGGAGCGAGAAGGCGCGGGGCCGCCGGATGAGGTGCATCCGGGCCTCCTCGGGCGTCCGGCTCCCCTTCTGGTGGTTGCACCGCCGGCAGCAGGCGACCAGATTATCCCACGACGACTCGCCGCCGCGCGAGCGCGGCAACACGTGGTCGAGCGTCAGCTCGGAGGGCGCGGACTGCCGGCCGCAGTACTGGCACGTCGAGTGGTCGCGCAAAAGGATGTTCTTGCGCGAGAGCGAGCGGCTCTTGTAGGGGATGTGGATGTACTCGACGAGGCGGATGACCGAGGGGGCGTGCATCGTGATCCGCGCCGAGTGGAGCATGTGGCCGTTGTGCTCCTCCATCCGCGCGATGCCTTTGAAAATCATCACCACGGCGCGGCGCTCCGTGCAGACGTTCACCGGCTCGTACGATGCGTTCAGGACTAAAACGCGTCCAGTCATAATTGCCTGAAGATATTACGCGACGGGGAGAAGCCGTGACAAGTTAAAAGCCGTGAATCGTGAATCGTCAATCGTGACTCGTGGCCGAGTGTTTTGCCTCTCGAACTCTGCCTCCCCGCCTGGGAGAAAGACGACCGCGATTCACGATTCAAGATTCACGGCTCCTGAATTTGTCCGTCGCCTCGACGAGCGCGGAGATGATGCCGGGTTCGGTGGCCGAGTGGCCGGCGTCGGGGATGATCCGCAGCTCGGACTCGGGCCACGCGCGGTGCAGCTCCCAGGCGCTGCGGGCCGGGCAGACCACGTCGTAGCGGCCCTGCACGATGGCCGCCGGGATGTGGCGGATTTTCCCGACGTTCTCGATGAGGTAGTTGTCGGTCGGGAAGAAGGCGTTGTTCATGAAGTAGTGGCACTCGATGCGGGCGAAGGCGAGGGCGAACTCGGCCTCGTCGAAGCGCTGGATCATCTCGTAGTCGAAGAAGAGCTTCGACGTGCTCCCCTCCCACACGCTCCACGCGCGCGCCGCCTCAAGGCGCGTCGCCTCGTCCGCGCTCGTCAGCCGCCGGTAGTAGGCGCTGACGAAATCGCCGCGCTCCTCCACGGGGATGACCTTCTCGTACTCCTCCCACACGTCCGGGAAAATCCAGCTCGCGCCCTCCTGGTAGAACCAGCGAATCTCCCGCGGGCGGCACAGGAAGATGCCGCGCAGCGTGAGCGAGCGGACACGCGCCGGGTGCGTCTCGGCGTAGGCGAGCGCCAGCGTGCTCCCCCACGAGCCGCCGAAGACGTGCCAGCTCTCGACGCCGAGGTGCGCCCTCAGCCTCTCGATGTCCTCGACGAGGTGCCAGGTCGTGTTCTCTTCGAGGCTCGCGTGCGGCGTGCTGCGGCCCGCGCCGCGCTGGTCGAAGAGGACGGCGCGGTAGGCCCCGGGGTCGAAGAACTGCCGGTACTCCGGGACGAGGCCGCCGCCGGGGCCGCCGTGCAGGAAGACGACCGGCTGCCCCCCGGGGTTGCCGCACTGCTCGTAGTAGAGCGTGTGCACGGGAGAGACCGGCAGCATCCCCTGATCGTACGGCTCGATGGGCGGATACAGTGTTCTCATGCGGACATGATACAAGGCGCTCGGGGCTGGAGGCCAGAGGCCCGCGGAAGGGTGCTGGGTGCTGGGTTTTAGGTGCTGGTTAAAATTCAACTCCTCTTCCCCAGCACCTAAAACCCAGCACCCAGCACCTTCTTCTCATGCCCGGGCCACCGTCAGCACGTAGACTTCCGCCGCGCCGGCGGCGCGCAGCGCACGGGCGCAGGCCGAAGCGGTCGCGCCCGTCGTGAAGACATCGTCAACGAGGAGGACGCGCTGGCCCTCAACGAGGCGGGGCCGGACGACGCGGAAGGCGTCCTCGACCGTCTCGCGCCGCGCGCGCCTGTCCATCCCGGCGCGGTGCCGCTCGC
>JALZHT010000860.1 GCA_030860645.1 Acidobacteriota bacterium | reverse complement strand
GGCGGGGCCTGACCAGCAAAACAGCCTTCGCCGTATTGCGAGAAGGATGTTTCGCCCGTACAGCCCTCATCCTACCACAATACGCGCAGGCTCGAACCTTACGAAACGGGCCGACGCACGCGGTGCGTCCAGCTCCTGCTTCAGTTACTTCTACCGCCGGATCGCTGGCACCTGATGCCCGCGGTTTCGGCCGCCGACTTTTAACGAACACCAGACGTGTCACGAGGAGAGTGACGGCTCTCGCGGGGCTCCCCGCCCGCGTTGACGCGCCCGTCTCGGGCGGGTCATTGAAGTTGACACTCAAGTTCCGCTGACGGGGGCCGCCCCGGACGGACGGGGGTTCAACGTGTTCGACAGCCTCGGCGCTTACGGCGGGTTAAGCGTCGCCTCAAGTGTCCTTCCCACAAGGAGAATTCTGCGATGAGATTAAAAGATTTGTCGCGACGACGGGTGTCAATCCTGGTGCTCGGATTCCTACTCCTCGGCGTTTCGCTCGCGAGTATCGCCGCGTGGCGCGCGGCGGCGGTTCCGCAGGAGACCGAGGAGGCCAAGAAAGAACAGAAGAAGGGTTTGCAGCGGGGGGTCGGCAGCGAAGTCAAATTCGCCAAGTCGGGCGACTCGCCCGAAAAGGTGCGGGAGTCGGTCGACTCGGCGGCGACGTTCATCTCCTACCGGGCCGACCTGCACATGAGCAGTGAGACGAAGGCGCGCCTGGCCGCGGCCGAAGAGGCCACCCTGAAGGGCCAGGGCCGCCGGGTCAGCGTTGACGAACTGACGGACGCGCTGACCGACGTGGTCACGGAGCGGTTGTCTACCATCACCGACACGGAGATCGAGCAGGGGGTGAGCGTGATCACCACCCCCGAGGAGGCCCAGACCGAATCCCAGGCCAATAGTAAGTGGACGCTTTCGTCGAAGGAAGAGTTCGTCACGCAGGTGAAGGCGGCGCGCGAGTGGAGTCAGCGCGGCGACACGGCGGTGCGTGACACGGTTCGGTTGTACATGAAGCACGAAGTCCGGGGCCGCGTGAAGCGCCTCAGCGAGGCGCTGCCCGACAAGTTCGGCGAGGCGGAGTCCGAGGGTATCACGCCGGTGCAGGCCGTCCTCGTCAGCTATTCGGTGGCGACCGACGACCCGCTGAGCGATTCCAAACACGACCTCTCGGAGAAGATGGTGAAACGCAGGATGGAGGCTAAACAGAAGAGGGGCGAGAAACGCGAGTCGGGTAAAGCCTACGGCGCGCACGGCGCGCTCGTCTCGGCCCCCGCCCACCTCTTCATTAACCGGAAAACGACGGATCAGCTCTTAGACCGCATAGCAGGAGGCCAAAACCAATGAGACTCAAAACAAAGATCCTCTTGCTCCTCGTACTGTGTCTGCTCTGCGTCAACAGCAAGTGCCTTAAAAAAATCTTCGGCGGCGGCGGCGGCGGCACCGATTGCAGTCGCGTGTGCTGCGCCTCCTGCGTCGTAGGAGAGAGGTACAGCATCATTTACAGGGACGGGTGCAGCCGCGACCTACAGGACGTTCCCTGCTTCGCCGGGTCTCTCACTTTCCCGAGGGATTGCTTCGGCGGGTGCGACGCCTTCGTGCGCCAGCAGCGGTTCTTCGGTTTCTCCTTCACCGCCAGCCCCTCGTCGGCTGACCTGAACAATCCACCGTCCTCGGTCACGCTCTACGGCCCCGGTATTGACGCGACCTACGGCATGCCGAGAGTCGAATACTTCGACGGGGACGGGTACATGATCGGCACGACGTACGCCTCCTCGGTGGCGGGCGACTATTCATCTGTGACGGCCCCCGTCCCCGATCTCTCCGGGGCGTGGTCTGGGACTTACAGCATCCAGGTCACGAACAAGACGTGGGAAGGTTTTTACGTCGACATCCTCGGCTCGGCGACGATGAGTTGCTGGGGCAGAGACCGTTACGACCTGGACGGCGACGGGTGGTACACGGATCAGGAGTGTAACGACACCGACGCCCGCGTCTACCCCGGCGCCCCGCCGGATTGCACGGGCATGTATGAAGACGCGAACTGCAACGGCATGTGGGACGTTGACGAATACTACTGCACCGGCGGCGGCGGTGGCGGCGGCGACCCGTGCTACGAAACCAACCCGGACATGCCCGCGATGCCCTGCTACAACACTTACTAGCCGGGGCCGCGCGGCCCGGCTACCGCCTCGCATCCTTTAAACCTCAAGGGCCGCGGCCGCGGGGGCGGGTGTTTTGACA
>JALZHT010000187.1 GCA_030860645.1 Acidobacteriota bacterium | reverse complement strand
GCCCCGAGGCGCCCGCCCGCCGCCGGGAACATCGAGACGAAGCCGTGCTCGGTCGGCGTGCCGTCGCGGTGCGGCGTGAAGGGCTTCGACCAGGTCTTGCCGCCGTCGGCCGAGCGCGCGATCTTCACGTCGTAGGCGTAGACGCCGGGGCCGCTGCGCGCGAGCCAGTGGGCGGCGAGCGAGCCGTCGGGCAGCGCGGCCAGCGAAGGGAAGTCGGCCCAGTTGACGAACCAGTTGTCGCCCTCGGCGACGGTGCGCGCCGCCTCCCAGCCCGCGCCCGCGCGCGCCGCGAACCGCAGCGCGAACCGCTTGCCCTCGATGCGTTCGAGCCAACTCAGGTAGACGCGGCCCGCCGGCCCGGTCGTCAGATTCGGCTGCCCGCTCTCCTTCGCGGCGGGCGAGGGCAGTTCGCGCACGGTCTGCGCGTCGGCAGAGACCGGGGCCAGCGCCGACAGCAGGGCGAGGAACGCCGGGATGACGAGTCGTTTCATCTGTCTTTCACCCGTGGGAATTTAATCGGAGCCTCGGCGCGCGGGCCGGGCGTCGGCACGGCGCGGCGCGCCTTCAGGGTAGCAGATGGCGGCCGGGGTGGAAATCGGGGCGCATTGTCCGTTTAGGGAATTTGTCAGAATACCGTTGTGGCAGGCCCGGTTTTGGTTTACCCTGTGCCGGACAATTTTCTCCGAACCACAGTAAGGAGTCGGAAGATGCTTCCACGTACGCGCCCCGCCTTCGCCCTGGGATGTCTGCTCCTCGTCGCCTCGGCCTTCGCCTACAGCTCTTCGCACGCCCGGCAGCAGCAGACCGGCCCGCAGCCCGGGCCTTCGCCCCGCCCGCCGACCATCAAGCTTGAGTCGGACACGCAGGTCGTCACGCTCTGCCCCGACTCCGAGTCGGTCGCCAACCCGCGCGTCAGGCTCAAGGCGACGGGCTACAGCCCCGACGGCAACCCGATCCGCTACCGCTGGACGGTGTCGGGCGGGCGCACCGACACCATCGAGGGCACCGACGTGGTCTGGGACCTGACCGACGCGCAGCCCGGCGTCTACACGGCCTCCGTGACGATTGAGACCGGCCCGGCCGGCGTCGACCCGCTCTGCACGGCCTTCACCTCGACGCGCGTCGTCGTCCGCAACTGCCCGCCGCCGCCCCCCGTCTGCCCGAACGTCTCGATCTACTGCCCCGACGTGACGCAGATCGGCGCGCCCATCACCTTCACGGCCTCGGTCAGCGGCGGCACGGCCGGCGTCACGCCCGTCTACAACTGGCGCGTCTCCGAGGGCACGATCCTCTCGGGGCAGGGCACGCCCAGCATCACGGTTGACACGGCGGGCCTCGGCGGCCGCGAGATCGAGGCGACGGTCGAGGTTGAGGGCTACAACCTCGAATGCCGCGCCACGTGCCGGTCGTCGCTGCCGAATAAGCCCGAGCCGCGGTGCACCGACGATTACGGCCAGATCGCGTTCGACGACGAGAAGGCGCGCCTCGACCTCTTCGCCATCGAGTTGCAGAATACCCCCGGCGCGCAGGGCTACATCACCGGCTACGGCAGCCGCAACCCGCCTTACCAGACGGGGCAGGCCCGCGCCGACCGCGCGCGCCGATACCTCGTGCGCGAACGCGGCTTCGACGATAGCCGCCTCGTCACCCGCGACGGCGGCACGCTCCCCACCCCCGCGACCAGACTCTGTATCGTCCCGCCCGGCGCGGACGCGCCCCCGCTCAGATAAAAAAGTTTCGGGTTGCGGGTTTCGAGTTGCGAGTTAAAGACAAGAAAGTTTTTAACTCGCAACTCGAAACTTTTTTAGTTCAGCGGGACACCGCCGCCCTCGTCAATCACTTCCGGCCACAATTCGCGCTCATCCTCGTCGCCGGCCGCCGACTTCGCGCGGCGCAACTCTTCGCGCAGGGAGGCGTTGGCCCGCTCCAGTTCGGCGATGCGCCGCTTCAACTGGCGGCCCGCGGCTTCGAGGAACATCACGTAAAAATAGAGCACGCCGCCGACCGCGGCCAGCGTCAGCGCCAGTACGATTGCTGCGTAGAACACGGCGAGAACTTCCCACCCCGTCGGAAAATCTTCCGTGCGCCAGTATACAAGGGGCCAGAGGCTAGAGGCTAGATGCCGGATGCTAGTAGTCTTTAACCGGCATCCGGCATCTACTTTCTTACGCCGGCTCGGCCACCTCGCAGAAGACTTTGATCGCGCCCTTCGCGCCGGTGAGTTGGTCGAACAGCTCGCGGTAGTTCTCCAGGCCCTTGACCGGGTGCGTGAGCAGGCGCGCGAGCCAGCCCGGGTGTTCGAGTTCGGCCTGCGAGAGGTCGCGCACGCCCGCCTCGAAATATTCGCGGTTGGCGTTGACGGTGCCGACCATCACCTTGTTGCCGAGCACGAAGTCGAGGTTGATCTTGTCGGCGGGGACTTCTACCTTTCGGTCGCCGCCCGTCACGCTCGACAGGACGAGCACGCCGTTCTTGGCGAGCGCCTGCATGCTGTCGAAGACGACGGGCGAGTGGCCCGTGGCCTCGAAGATGAGGTCGAAGCCGCCGACCCGCTTCGCCGCCTCGGCGACCGGCAGCTCCTCGGTCGAGTGGTACGCCGCGCCGACGGCCCCGGCGAGTTCGGAGTTGAGGTAAGGCCCGCGCGTGCGGCCGAAGGTCGTCACTTCGAGGCCGCGCAGGCGCAGGGCGAGCGTGGCGAGCAGCCCGATGGTGCCCGCGCCCATCACGGCCGCGCGCCGCGGCCTCCACACGCGGAGCCGGCGCTGAATCTCGTAAGCCTGCGCGACGCCCTTCTCGACCACCGTCAGCGGCTCAAGGAGCACGCCCACCTCCCGCAGCCCGCGCGGCACTTTGACGACGAACTCCTCGTCCTCGACGTAATACTCGGAGAGGAAGCCGTGGCGCAGGTTGATGCCGCGCTCGAAGTAGGTGTCGTCGGTCGTCATGTCGCTGGTGCCGATGAGGTCGTAGAGGCTCGTGCCGGGCCGCCGCACGGTGGCGACGACGAAGTCGCCGGGCTTCAAGTCCCTGACCTCCGGCCCGACCGCCTCGACCTGCCCGAAGCCCTCGTGGCCGATGACGAGGAAGTCCGACCCCGCAGGGGCCGCGCCGTACTCGGCCGCGTTGATCTCCTTGTCGGTGCCGTCCACCCCGACCCTCAGCACGCGGACGAGCACGCCGCGCCCGCCCGCCACGTCGCCCACCCGCGGCGTCGGCATCTCCACCAGGTGCACGCTCCCCGGCTTCCCCGGAATGACTGCGATGGCTTTCATGGATTCTCCTTCAAGGGATTTTAGATTTTTGATTGGAAAATCACGGCCGCACAGCCTCCAATCGAAAATCAAAAATCAAAAATCAAAAATCCCTTTTCATTCTCCGCTCTGCTGGAGCAGCTTGGCGACGAGGCCGGTCCAGCCCGTCTGGTGCGAGGCCCCGAGGCCCGCGCCGTTGTCGCCGTGGAAGTATTCGTAAAAAAGTATGTGGTCGCGCCAGTGCGGGTCGGTCTGGAACTTTTCCAGGCCGCCGTAGACGGGCCGCCGGCCCGCGGCGTCGCGCAGGAAGATGCGCGACAGCCGGCGCGAGAGTTCGGCGGCCACCTCCCACAGGTTCAACAACTGGCCGGAGCCTACGGGGCACTCGACGCGGAAGTCGTCGCCGAGGTAGTGGTGAAACTTCTGGAGCGACTCGATGAGCAGGTAGTTGACGGGGAACCAGACGGGGCCGCGCCAGTTCGAGTTGCCGCCGAACAGTCCCGACGAGGACTCGGCCGGCTCGTAGTCCACGCGGTGCTCCGCGCCGCCCGCGTGCAGCACGTAAGGCTCGGCGAGGTGGCGGCGCGAGAGCGCGCGCAGGCCGTGCGGCGAGAGGAACTCGCCCTCGTCGAGCATCACCCGGAGGACGCGGCGCAGCTTGTCGCGGCCGACGACGGCGAGGAGCCGCCGCTCTTTCATCCCGGGCGTGCGCATGCAGGCCACGTCGCGCGTCAGGTCGGGGCGGTTCTCGACGAACCATTCGAGCCGGCGCTTGAAGCCGGGCAGCGCGTCCACCGCCTCCGGCTCTAAGGTCTCGACGGCGAAGAGCGGGACGAGGCCCACCATCGAGCGCACCTTCATCTTGAAGGCGCTCTGGCCCGGCAGGTGGAGCACGTCGTAGTAGAAGCCTTCCCGGTCGTCCCACAGCTCGACGCCGTCCTCGCCCATGTGGTTCATCGCGTGCGCGATGTGGAGGAAGTGCTCCCAGAACTTCGAGGCCACGTCCTCGTAGGCCGGGTCTCCCTTCGCCAACTCCAGCGCGATGGCGAGCAGGTTCAGGGTGTACATCGCCATCCAGCTCGTGCCGTCGGACTGCGCGAGGTGGCCGCCCGTGGGGAGCGGCCGGCTGCGGTCGAAGACGCCGACGTTGTCGAGGCCGAGGAAGCCGCCCTGGAAGATGTTCATGCCCTCGGCGTCCTTGCGGTTGACCCACCACGTGAAGTTGAGCAGGAGCTTGTGGAAGACGCGCTCCAGGAACTGGCGGTCGCCGACGCCGTCCCTCCGCTTCTTCTCGATCCTGTAGACCCGGAGCGCGGCCCACGCGTGGACGGGCGGGTTCACGTCGCCGAAGGCCCACTCGTAGGCGGGCAACTGCCCGTTCGGGTGCATGTACCACTCGCGCAGCATGAGGATGAGCTGCTCTTTGGCGAAGTCCGGGTCGACGAGCGCGAGCGGCACGCAGTGGAAGGCCAAATCCCACGCCGCGAACCAGGGGTACTCCCACTTGTCCGGCATCGAGATCACGCCGGCGTTGTAGACGTGGCCCCACTCGCTGTTGCGTCCGCGGCGGCGCTCGGCCGGCGGCTGAGGCTGCGCCGGGTCGCCCGCGAGCCAGTCGCGGACGACGTAGTGGTAGAACTGCTTCGACCAGAGGAGGCCGGCCAAAGACTGGCGCATCACGGAGCGCGCGTCTTCGCCGAGGTGCGGGGGGATGACGGAGGCGTAGAACTCGTCGGCCTCGCGCCGGCGCTCCTCGAAGAGTTGATCGAACGCGCCGAACACTTCGCCGACGCTCGCGGCCGCGCGGTCGTTGAAGCGCAGGCGTAAGGTGGCGGACGCGCCGGGGGCGACGTTCAAGACGTAGTGGGCGGCCGCCTTCGTGCCGCGCCCTTCGGGGTTGACGGCCGCGCGCTCGCCGCGGACGACGCAATCATTGATGCCGTCCTTGACGTAGCGGCCGTTCGGCGTGCCGTAGAGGCGGCCCGTGTTCGTGTCGTTCTCGGTGAACAGAAGCTCCGGCGCGCCCTCGCAGTAGAGACGCCGGGTGCCGTAGTAGTCGTGCGCCGCCTCGATCACTTCCGCGCCGGGTGAAGCGTCGTCAGAATCCAAAGCCTCGGCGCGGCGCAGCTCGGGGCGCGCGGCGTCGTTCTTCCAAGACCAGGTGTTGCGGAACCAGAGCGTCGGCAGGAGGTGAATCTCGGCGGCGTCGGGGCCGCGGTTGAAGGCTTCGACGCGGACGACGATGTCTTCCGGGTCGGCCTTCGCGTACTCGACGAAGATGTCGAAGTAGCGATCCTCGTCGAAGACGCCCGTGTCCAAAAGCTCGTACTCCGCGCCGCCGCGCCCGCGCCGCCGGTTCTCCTCCACGAGCCGCGCGTAGGGGAACTCGGCCTGCGGGTACTTGTAGAGGTATTTCATGTAGGAGTGGGTCGGCGTCGAGTCGAGGTAGAAGTAGTACTCCTTCACGTCCTCCCCGTGGTTGCCCTCGCCGCCCGCGAGGCCGAAGAGGCGTTCTTTCAGAATCGGGTCACGGCCGTTCCACAGCGCCAGCGCGAAGCAGACTTGCTGGTGGCGGTCGCACACGCCCGCGATGCCGTCCTCGTTCCAGCGGTAAGCCTTCGAGCGGGCATGATCGTGCGGCAGGTAATCCCACGCCCCGCCGTCGGCGCTGTAGTCCTCGCGCACCGTGCCCCACGCGCGCTCCGAGACGTACGGCCCCCAACGCTTCCAGTGCTTCGCGCGCTCGCGCGACTCTTGCAGTCTCAACTCTTCGTTAGTCATCACTCAACTCCGGGTTCCGGGTGTTGGGCCACCACCCGCATGCGCAGGCCGAAGACGCCCTGCAACTGCTCGTACTCGCCGCCCCACACCTCCACGTCCGAAACCTTCTCGAACGAGAGCACCCGCGAGTAGAACTCGACCGACCTGTCCATGTCCGCGACCGTCATGCCGACGGCCTCGACCCTCAAGACCGCGGCGGACGCGGGGAGAGATAGACGGGACGGAGC
>JALZHT010000186.1 GCA_030860645.1 Acidobacteriota bacterium | reverse complement strand
ACACGACTCCGCTCCAGCTCCGCACGGTTCACGGCCCGGGTCACTGGCGGAGTCGCTTTCGAGCCGCTGGACACGACGAGCGTCGCCTCGGCCAGGCCGTAGCAGGGCAGGAAGGCTTCGCGGCGGAAGCCGCACGGCTCGAAGGCCGCGGCGAAGCGTTCGAGCGTCTCCGGGCGGATCGGCTCGGCCCCGGTGAAGGCCACCTCCCAGCTCCGCAGGTCGAGCGTCTCGCGCTGTTCGGCCGTCACCTTGCGCACGCACAGGTCGTATGCGAAGTTCGGCGCGCCGCTCAGCGTCGCCCGGTGGCCGGAGATGGCCTTGAGCCACCCGTAGGGGTTGCGCAGAAACGAGACGGGCGACATCAGGAGGGCCGGGAACCCGCCGTAGAGCGGCTGCAAGACGCCGCCGATCAGGCCCATGTCGTGGTACAGGGGCAGCCAACTGATGCAGACGGTCTCGGGCGTGTATTCAAACCCGTGGGCGAGCAGCGAAGAGTTGTGCAGGAGGTTGCGGTGGCTGACCATCACGCCCTTCGGCGCGCCGGTCGAGCCGGAGGTGTACTGGAGGAAGGCTAGCGAGTCGCCTGTGACCGGAGGCTCCTGCCACCCGTCCTCGGCGCCGCCTTCGGCGCCGTCCGTGTTGTGCCACGCGAGCGCCTTCAGCGAGGGCGTGTGCTCCAGCTTGCCCGCGAAGCGGTCGAGGACGGAAGTGGTGGTGAGCACGATTTTCGCGCTCGCGTCCTCGGCGACGGCCTGGAGGCGTGAGAGGTGGCGGTTCTGCTGCGGCGGGTAGGCCGGGACGGCGATCACGCCCGCGTAGAGGCAGCCGAAGAAGGCCGCCACGTAATCCAGACCCGGCGGGTAGAGCAGCAGCGCGCGCTCGCCGACCGCCCCCGCCGCTTGCAGCCGCGCCCCGATGGCCCGCGCCTGCCGGTCGAGCTCTCCGTAGGTGAGACTGAGCGGCTCTCCCGCCTCCGTCTCCGGCAGGAAGCTGTACGCGCGGCGCTCGGGGTGTTGACAAGCCCTCCGACGTAAAAGCTCGACGAGCGTCGCCGCCTCGATGCGTGCCGGGGCAGAGGTTCCAGAGTTCGTGGTCATATCTATTGCACTGTCGCTATAACTTGGGCCTTTGGCACCCGCCCGGCGGTCGATGCAAACTTCCGCGGTACTCGCCTGAGCCCGACCCGCGCACCCATGCCGGCTGTGCCGGCTCGTGTCCCCTGACAACAAAGAGGCGATGATGTAAGAACCGATTAGCAGTTGAGGCGGGAAGTAACCTCTCGCGCCGGACGCGGCCGTGGTTGCTGTCCTCCTAACCCCGGCGCTTCCGGCCTGACCTTCAGACCGACCCCTTAAACTCCCCCGGCGGCCGCCCCGTGAGGTCTCGGCCGTCCAGTAAGCATTCCCTCTACCGGGACGGGCAACGCTCCTGTCGGGGATGCGTCGGCCGTTGACGCCGTCGCGCGAGCCGTCCCTACTGCGCGCGCCGGCCGCGAGATATTTTCTTGCACAAGCACGGAACTAGCACTAAACTTTGGGGCGTCTTCCCCATGTAGTAGCGTCGGTGGTGACAATACTGGCAGGGCAAATCTAAAGTCTTTAGAAACCTCTCAAATATTTTACAAAGACTTTTTAAAAAGTTCTTAAACCCCCTGCCCGCTTCGGACGCCGTCTGAGCGGGTTTCTGAGAGGGCGAGGACGCCGGCCCCGGCGCTCTCGTCAAGGAAGTCAGAGCGCATCGCCTTACGACCAAATCTTCCACCTTCGGCAGTAACGGACGAGCGCGTAGAGCCACTTGGGGAAGCATCTTTATGAGCGAAAAAATGCCAACGCTGTACCAGTTCGGCCCATTCCAACTCGACTCCTCGGGCCACCTGTTACTGCGCGACGGGAAGCCCGTCTCCCTGACCCCGAAAGCATTGGACACGCTGCTCGTGCTCGTGCAGGCCAGCGGGCGCGTCCTCCAGAAGGACGAGATTTTGACGAAGGTCTGGCCGGACACCTTCATTGAAGAGGCCACGCTGGCGCAGAACATTTTCACGCTTAGGAAGATTCTCGGGGTGGACGAAAACGGGCGGCCCTACATCGAGACGATCCCGCGCCGGGGCTACCGCTTCGTCGCCGACGTAAAGAAGCTCGGGCCTAGAGGCGTCGCGCCCGAAGCCAAACCCGCGGGCGACGCCTCGGAGGAAGTCGCGCCCGCCCCGCCGCCCGGGCCTGACGCCCCCGCCAAGTCTCTGGCCGTCATGCCCCTGATCAACCTGTCTCCGGATCAGGACATAGAATACCTCGCCGAAGGGATCACCGATAGCATCATCAACAACCTCGCGCATGTGCCGCAGTTGCACGTCATCGCGAGCAGCATCGTGTTACGCTCCATGGGGCATGAGATCGACCCGGTCGAGGTGGGCCGCGAACTCGGCGTCCATTCGGTGCTGCTGGGGCAGGTGATGAAACTCGGCGAGCGGCTGGACATCAGCATGAAGCTGATCGACGTGGCTCACGGCTGGCACACCTGGGGCCAGCAATATAATCGGGCGCTCGCCGACATTTTCGAGGTGCAGGAGGACATCTTCCGCAACGTCTGCGACAAGCTCCAGCTCAGCCACGCGGAGGGCTGGCGCGGCTCCTTGGCGAAGCTTTATACGCCCAACGCCGAGGCGTACCGGCTCTATCTGATGGGCAGGTACTACTGGAACAAGCGGACGGGGGAGGGCTACCGGAGGGCCATCGCCAGCTTCCGCGAGGCCATCGAAGGCGACCCGAATTACGCCCTCGCCTACACGGGGCTCGCTGACGCCTACTCGCTCCAGTGCAGCGCCTTCTACGCCTTCAAGCAGCCGACCGAGAACATGCCGCGGGCGCGGGCCGCCGTCATGAAGGCTCTGCGGATCAACGACACGCTCCCCGAAGCCCACACCTCGCTCGCCTACATCAAGCTCGCCTACGACTGGGACTGGGTCGGCGCGGAGGCGGAATTCAAGCGGGCCATCACGCTCGACCCCCGCAACGCCCACGCCCGCCACTGGTACTCTCATTATTTGATCGCCATGGGGAAGAATCAGGCCGCCTTGGAAGAGAATAAGAAGGCGATGGAACTCGAACCCGGCGACCTGGCCTACAACCAGCACCTCGGCTGGTACTTCCTCGCCACCGGCGACAGCGACAAGGCTGTCGAGACCCTCCGCAGGCTGGTCGACCAGTACCCGAGCTTCTACCCGGCGCGCGTCATTCTCGGCATCGCCTACCAGCAAAAGGAGATGTTTCCGGAGGCCCTCGCAGAGTTTCAGGACGCGCGGCGGCTGGAGGACACCGCGCCCACGCTCGCCTTCATCGGCAACGTCTACGGGCTCTCGGGGGAGAAGAAGAAGGCGCGTGAGATGCTCGGCGAGTTGGAAAAGAGGTCGCGGCAGCAGTACGTCTCCGCCTACTGTAAGGCGGTGGTCGAGATCGGGCTTGAAGAGTATGACGCAGCGTTCAAGTACCTCGACGACGCCTACCACGAGCGCTCCGAGTGGCTGATGTGGATCAAGGTTAACGGGATGCTCGACCCGCTCCGCTCCGACCCGCGCTACGACAGGCTCGTGCAGCAACTCGGCTTTCCCGGCTCGGGTCAGGCATAACCCCGGCGCGTCACGGCGGCCGCGAAGCCCCGTTTCCGCCCGACGCCTATACCCTCTCTCCGCCGACCCGGCGAATAACCCCCCAGACTCTTCCGGCCGCCGACCTCCACTCGACCCGGCCCCGAGGCCGTCAACGCCCGCCTGCAACCGCCGGCTGTACCGCGCCGCCCCGCCATCTCGTCCGAACGACGCGGTAAACCGTGCCCGTCGCAGGCCGCCGCCCGGCGGCCTGGCCCCCGCCGCTTTAAGAGTTTTTTGAGTAATCTTTGGAAAATCTTTAAAGGCTTTCTAAAGACTCGGCGTCCTCCCTCAGAGTATTGTCGGCGGCGTCGCCTAGGAGAGTCTTGAATCGTCTGCCGGTGAAAGCCCTGGCCGCTCTCGTCGCAGCGCAACGGTTTCTCCATCCTCCGAAGACGATGAAGTCGAGCCTCCGGGCTCCCGGCCGGCACGCGCCGCGGCCGAAAGCCGCCGATGCGCCCGGCGAAAGTCTGCGAAGGCGCGCGGCCCGCCGGGCCGAAAGATGCTTTCTCTGAGTTCCGATGACGGAAGATGTTCCGCTATGTTTGACCAACTCGCTGACCAGTTGAACGGGAACGGCAGTGCGGAGGCGGGTCGTGGGTTCGCGCCGGCAGCGGCCGAACGACGCGACCGCCCCCGCCCGGCCTTCGACCTCCGAGTCGCGGCAGCGGCTCGCGCTGCGACCCTTGAGTACAGTGATTGCGTATCCCGCAGCTACTCCTGCCCCGAACCCCACCTACAGACACCGCCTCTAGACCAAGCCCGCACCTGCTCAAAGCAGGCCAGCCGCGGGAGCGCGCCGCGCGCGCTTTCCCGCCGCCCCGCCTCGCCAGGCGCGAACACTGTACTGAATGGTCGCAGACACAGGCCGGGGCCCGGCCTCCCGAACTTCCCTGAATGCTTCGCGCTGCTGCGTGCCGACGAGTGCTTCGGCTGGCCGCGCCAGCACGACGACGCCCGCGCCACCAAAAGGATTACCGGAATCGAGTCAGAGGTATGAACGAGACGAAATATTATCTCAGGCAGAATGTGCAGCTGGAGCCGCTCTTCAACCAGTGGTACGCGTGGTCGCACCTCATCACCCCTGCGACGGCGGCGATGAACGTCGCCAACCTGCACCTCAAGATCATGAAGTCCTACATCAACGCGCCGCAGATTCACGCCAGCGCCGTGAAGAACCCGGCCATGCTGGGCGGCCCCTTCATCGACTACGACGGCAAGCGGGTCGGTGAGATCAAGGCGCTGATGGAGCGGACGGTGGACGAGCAGGCGCACATGCTCAAGTTCGCCGAGTCGTTCAAGGCGCTCGACGAGATGCTGCGCAAGGAGGCCAAGGGCTCCTCGCTCGAACCCTCCTACCCGCGCGTGCCGGAGAACCTGCGCGGCTACGTCGAGCTCGTCTACGACCTCAACAACAACGCTTCGGTCAGGTTCATCGAGCGGCTGCTCTACAAGAGCGACTACTACAACCCGTCCTCGCAGGCCATCCTCCTCTCGCTCGTCGAACAGGACTACCGCCCGTTCGCCCTCAGCACGCCCCGGCTGCCCGACGGCAAGTCCCTGCTCGTCAGGCTCCCGTTCCACGACGAGGCCATCGACGAGCTGTTCCGCATGCGCCACCTCCCGCAGACCTACTCCTACATCAAGGAGCGCCTGGGGCTGTGGGACGAGGACGAGGAGCTGTTCCGCACATTCCTGACCGAAGAGGCCCCGCCGACGCAGCGCCGCTACGACGGCGACGGCCTGCGGACGCGCTACCTCGGCCACGCCTGCGTGCTCGTCGAGACCCGCGACGTGAGCGTCCTCATCGACCCGGCCGTCAGCTACAAGTACGACAACGGCATCGACCGCTTCACCTTCCTCGACCTGCCGCCCGTCATCGACTACGTGCTGCTCACGCACGGGCATCAGGATCACGTCATGCTGGAGTCGCTGCTGCAACTGCGCCACCAGACCGGGACCATCGTCGTGCCGCGGGGCGGCGGCGGCCAGCTCGAAGACCCTTCGATGAAGTTGATGCTGGAGAACATCGGCTTCAAGAACGTCGTCGAGCTCGACGAGATGGAGACCATCGACATCAGGGGGGGCGCCATCACGGGCGTGCCCTTCCTCGGCGAGCACGCCGACCTCAACGTCCGTTCCAAGGTCGCCCACCTCATCCGGCTCGCCGGCAAGTCGATCCTCTTCGCCGCCGACTCCAACAACATCGAGCCGAAGCTCTACGAGCACGTCTTCCGCGCGCTCGGCGACATCGACGTTCTCTTCCTCGGCATGGAGTGTGACGGCGCGCCGCTCTCGTGGCTCTACGGCCCGCTGATGACCAAGCCGCTCGACCGGAAGATGGACCAGTCGCGGCGCTTCGGCGGCTCGGACTACGAGCGCGGCATCGGCATCGTCAACCAGTTCAACTGCAAGGAAGTGTACGTTTACGCCATGGGGCAGGAGCCGTGGCTGAACTACATCATGAGCATTAAATACACGGAAGAGTCGAACCCGATTGTCGCCTCGAACAGGCTGGTGGCGGACTGCCGGAGCCGCGGCATCGTGGCCGAGAGGCTGTTCGGGAAGATGGAGCTTTACTACTGAACTCGCGGATTAAGCGTGCAGCGGGCCGGGCGTCAGCGATGCC
>JALZHT010000859.1 GCA_030860645.1 Acidobacteriota bacterium | reverse complement strand
TCTTCGCCGCGGCCTTCGTCTGCCTGGCCGGCTGCTGCCGCGCGCCCGCCGGCGACGAGGTCAACAGGCAGAGCGCGCAAAGCGTGAGCGCGAACACGCGCGGGGGTCGCATCATCTCTCTCCTTTTAATAAGTAGACAGTAGAAAGACAGTCGCCGGTGAATCATCCGGGCGTCAGTGTCGGCGGCTTTGACGCTGGGCCTGCCGCCCGCCGGTGAGTGACTGACTGTTCTCTTTATCTTGCCCACCGCGCCGACGATGGTTCCATCTTTTTCGGCCGCGGACTGTCTCACGCCCTTTACTATTTCGCTAGATAGACGGCGAGGCGCGGCCGACCGTGCAGACCACGGCCCGGACTCGCGCTGAGATGGGTTGTAAACGCATGACGGGGCAGGTGGGTTCCCAAACTGTGGGCCGGGGGCCAAGGGCCTGCTGAAGACATTTCTTTTAACAAGCCCCTGGCCCTAGTACCTCTCTTACAGCGCGACGACTTCGATCTCGGGGTCTACTTCCTGCTGGATCATGCCCTCGATAGCCATCAGCGTGCCGCTGAGCGAGCTGGGGCAACTGCCGCACGCGCCCTGGTAGCGAATCGTCAGCCGGTTGTCTTCGAGCGAGAGGACTTCGAGCCAGCCGCCGTCGCCGGCCAGCGCCGGGCGGATGCGCTCGTCGAGAATCTCGTTGATGCGGAACAGGCGCGGGTCGTCGCTCATCATCGCGCCGAGCGCGCCCCCGACCCCGGAGGGCGCGGCCCCGTTGGTCGTGACGGCCTCGGCGGCGCGGATCGGCACGGCGAGGCGCGGCAAAAGGTCGTCCCAGTCGGCCTCGTCCCGCTTCTCGACCGTGATCATCTTGTCCATGTAGAAGACCGAGGCCACCTCGCCCACTTCGAACAGGGCGCGGCCTAACGGGTCGTCGGCGGCCTCGTCGGCGCTGTGGAACGAGCGCGTCGTGCCGTTCGTGACCGGCTCCTTCAGGATGAACTTGACGGCGTTCGGGTTCGGCGTCTCTTCGATGTTGTCAATCTTCGGCATCTCAATCTCCCGTCGCGGCGGCCCTTGTATGAAATCTCACCCCAAGCGGCGGCCAAATGAAAAACTAAGTTCGATTAACTTTGATGCATTATACCCGCTCCCGGCGGCGCGCGCAGTTTCCGCCGCGCGACGCGGGCCTCGGCCGGCCCCGCGCGGTCGGAAAACGGACGCTTTCAGCCCCGGCAGACTTCCTCGCCGACGGCCGCCACACCGGCGCTAAACTCGGCAACTGCACGGGTTCCCCCCGTGGCCCGGCCGCCGCCGGGGATAGTACCAAGAAAATTCTTCTTTTCGTAAAATTTAAATTGTCAAAATCAGAAACTAGGCGTATATTCAAAGCCCTCGCTTGTCCCCCCTTTCGCAGGTGAGACAAGTTGAGACGAGAGGCAGACGATAGCGAGGGTCGTCTGCCTCTTGCTATATCCGGATGTCGGATGTCAGATGTCAGATGCTAGTGAAGAGCTTTGACCTTTGCAGCCTCTAGCATCTAACATCTGACATCTTTTCTTTTATGAAGATCGGCATCACCGTCTACCCGACTTACGGCGGCAGCGGCATCGTCGGCTCCGAGCTGGGGAAGGAGCTGGCCGAGCGCGGGCACACCGTCCATTTCATCTCGTCGGCGCTGCCGACGCGGCTCACGCAGTTGAGCGAGCGCGTCCGCTTCCACGAGGTGGAGATGATGTCCTACCCGCTCTTCGAGCACCAGCCCTACACGCTGGCGCTGGCGACGAAGATGGCCGACGTGGCGGCGGCCGAGAACCTCGACCTGCTGCACGTCCATTACGCCATCCCGCATTCGATCAGCGCCATCCTCGCGCGCGAGTCCATGCGGCCCGAGCGCGTGCTGCCCGTCATCACGACGCTGCACGGCACCGACATCACGCTCGTCGGGGCCGATCGCTCCTACCTCCCGATCACGCGCTACGGCATCGCGCAGTCGGACGGCGTCACGGCCGTCTCGCACTACCTGAAGCGGGCCACCGCCGAGGCGTTCGGCTTCGACCGCATCAGCGTCATCCCCAACTTCATCTGCGCCCACGACTACAGCCGCCGGCCCCCGCCCGAGCTGCGCCGCGAGCTGTCGCCCGGCGGCGAGCCGCTGCTCGTCCACGTCTCGAACTTCCGGCCGGTGAAGAGGCCCGTCGACTGCGTGGAGATTCTGGCGCGCGTGCGCGCGCGCGGGGTCGGGGCGCGGCTCGTGAT
>JALZHT010000185.1 GCA_030860645.1 Acidobacteriota bacterium | reverse complement strand
GGCGGCGAAGGCGTCGGGCGGCGAGTTGAAGAAGCGCCGGTAGTCCTCGACGAAGCGGCGCACGAGCGGGTCGGGGTCGTCCGCGGAGAAGTGGCTGGAGAAGTAGTCGCCGACGAGCGCGTCGCCGCCGATCTCGTAGAGGCGGGGCGAGTCCCAGCCGTCGCCGCCGACGAGCGGCGCGGGGATGCCGAGCTGCGCGGCCTGCCGCGCCAGCAGCCCGCCTTCGAGGTAGTAGCCGGGGACGAAGATGACGTCGGGGCGGGCCGCGCCGATCTCGACGAGCTGCGAGCGGAAGTCGGCCGCGCCCGAGGCGTAGAAGGCCGTGAGCACGACCTCGCCGCCGTGGCGCGTGAACTCCTCGCGGATGAAGCGCGCCAGCTCGGTCGAGTAGGCCTGGCCGGCGTCGAGGAGGAAGGCGCCGCGGCGCGCTTTCAGGGTGTGGACGGCGAAGTCGGCGATGGCCGCGCCCTGGAGCGGGTCGGTGTAGCAACTGCGGAAGACGTAGTCGCCGCGCTTCGTGACCTCGGGGTTGGTCGAGGAAGGCGTGAGCATCGGCACGCCGGCGGCCTGCGCGACCTGGCCGGCGACGAGCGAGCGCGAGCTGACGACCTCGCCGAGGAGCGCGTGCACCCGCCCCTCCTCGACGAGGCTGCGCACGACCCTCTCGGTCTCGGCCGCGTCCGAGCGCGTGTCGCGCACGATCAGCTCGACCCGCCGGCCCGCGACGCCGCCGGTCGCGTTGGCCTCCTCGACGGCCAGCCGGATGCCGTTCAGGGCCGACAGCCCGTACTGCCCCGTGTCGCCCGTCAGCGACATGAAGGCCCCGATCCTGACCCTCTCCGGCGGCTGCACGACCGCGTCGCCGCCCCCGCCGCCCTGCGTGCGCCCGCACCCCGCCGCGAGTAGCGCCGCCAGCACCAGCAGTACGTGAATCGCCGTTCTGAGCATCGTCCTCAACGGCGACGATTCTAACACCTGCCGGCCGGCGCGAACGCCGGAACGTCAGGCCGTCCGCCTGCCCGCGCCGGTGACGGGACATGACAGCTAAATTTCCGCCCCCCGCTGGTCTGCAAAGTGAAGTTTTCCGGGGGTTTGAAACTGGGGGCGGGACAAGGCGGTCATTTTGTCCCGCCCAATTTCGCGCCTGGATTATTTATGGAAGAGAGCCGCGTCAATGCTGCCGAATCTTTCTGCTCAGTTCCGAGGCGGCGCCCGCGGGCACGGCGAGCTGCGGCGGAGAGTTGACCCTGACCCTCGCCTTGACGGAAGCGAACTGCGGAACGGCCAGCCGAGTGACGGCGGGCACAAAGACGTTCACGAATTTAAGGTTCCCGCTTTCGCTCCACGAGAGGGCGTAACTGAGGCTGCCGAAGAACAGCCGCCCCTGACGACAAAGCTGGTTCGTCTTCGGCGGGATGACCGCCGCGGTCGCTTCTGCGAGGCCGCTCGCGACAGAGACCGCCTCGCTGACTTCGACGGCAGTCCTGACCCGCACGGGGCCGGGGGGCAGCTTTTGAGTTACCTGGGCAGAGGCCGCTTGACTTAATAGCGACCACGCGGCGATGAGGCAGAGTGTTCTGGTGGGTCTGGTGAAGTTCATTTCAAACTCCTTTCCGCTGAGGGTGGGTTGCGGGACGGGTTGTTAAAGAGCTGGTTGCCCGGCGCTAACTATCATAAGCCGAGGTGAGATGCAAACATTACTGAAAGGCAAGTCTGACGCCGGAATCAACCCGCCGCGAGCATAAAGCATAAGCCAAAAGGAACAATGGAATTTGAGAAGTATGCTCTCGGGCTGTCGGGTCGGCGGTGTCTTAAATCTGTGTTGCCGGGAATGAGAAAGGGGCGGGCTATGCGCGGCCCGCCCCTTCTACTCTAACAGGGCTGTTCGGCTATTCCGCCTGTGCCTCGGCGGCCTCTTTAGCCCGTGCGGCTTCGACCTTCGAGGCTTCCTGATGGCGAGTCCGGTTCATCCCCTTGTCAGGCGTCGGACGGGTACGAAAGCCTCACGGCGCTCAAAGACTGAGCGCCGAAAGCCACTTCTCGTATCTCTCTCTTGTCTTTAACAGCCACCCCCTGACCGCCCCGCCGCCACTTTAAAGCAACACGGCTTTAACCTTATTTCGCCCTGCCGATGAATCTCGCCGCGCAGGTCTTCTGCCCCGCGCGCGAGAACGGCAGGGCATCCGGCCGGCCGCGCGGCTGACGGGCCAGTTCATCATGTTCACTTCACCTGATTCGAGGGGACGGGGAACGGGTCGCCCTTCTTCGGGAGCCTGGCGGCCATCGCTTTGCCTTCGGCGGAAGTCCAGGGCTGGCCGTAGAAGAAGCCTTTCGCGGTCGCTTCCGGCACGAGTCTTTTATCCAGGGGACTCCCGCCCGCGGGGATTTGCATGTCGACGATGAACGAATTGAAATAGAGGTTGACGTTCCCTTTTTGTTCGGGGTGCATTTCGGGCGTCCCGCTGCCGCCGATTTTCCAACGCCACGTCCTCCAGACCTCGCCGTTGTTCATCAAACTGCATTCCCAGTTGCCGGGGAAATCTTCGAGGGCCAGGCGGTTCGTCTCGCGCTCCTTCCCCCACGTCAGGGGCGCGGACAGCCGCACCATCCGGAAGCCGATCTCGTCACGGTACTCCGTGCCGCGTTTGTACTGCGGGGCCAGCCTGTCGGTGTGAATCACCTGGAAACTTCTCACGGCGCTGCTGATCGCCTGATCGGCGTACGGCATCGGGCCGGGCATCGAGAGGCGTTTGCCGTCGACCGCGCAGCGCATGTAGCCGTGCGGCAAATTTTTGCCGATGTCGCTCGGCGAGAGGCTGAAGTGGAGTTCGACGTGATTCGCGCCCGCGCGTTCGGGGCGGCTCCCCCAGTCGAAATACGAGATGTAGCCGCGCGGGCGCAGGAACACGAAGCTGACCGGCGCTTCGGCGTGGCGCGGGATGTAGTAGTGCGGCGGGCCGTCGCCCGGCGCCTGCCCGGGCTTGACGCGGTTCACCGTGCGGACTTCGATCTTGTACGTGCGGGCGAGTTTTTCCTCGTCGGTGTCGCCGTTCACCGCGAAGACCTGCACGTCGAAAGGGCCGACCTCCTTCGTCGCCGTGTCCTTGCGCCAGCACTCGTTCGTCCACATGTAGCTCTCGTCAACGTCGTTGGGGCCTTTGCGGTACGAGTCGGTCTCGCAGCGCGTCGTCGCGACGGCCTTCCCGGCCCGCGAGACGACGAGCTTGATGGCGCTCCGGTTCGGGTAGTCGCCGAAAATCCTCAGATGAGATTTCAAAACCCAGCCCGTGCTGTACGGGACGTTGTTCGGCCCGAGCGCCTCGGTGCTGACCGCTTCAAACCAGGTGAAGCCGTCGTCAACCACCCCGGGGCGGCCGGCCCCCTGCCCCGCGGCGGCGACGTGCGCCAGGGCGAGTGCGCAAAATAGGAAAACAGACTTTCTCATGTCTCCTCCTCCGGAGGTGAGCGGGCGGCTACTCGCCGAGGTAGGCTTCCTTGATGCGGGGGTCGGCGGCGAGTTCTTTCGAGGGGCCTTCCATGACGATGCGGCCGGTCTCCAGGACGTAGGCGCGGTCGGAGTGGTTGAGGGCGGCGTGCGCGTTCTGCTCGACGAGGAGGATGGTCGTGCCCTTGCCGCGAATCTCCTCGATGGCCTCGAAGATGGTGTGGACGACGAGCGGGGCGAGGCCGAGCGAAGGCTCGTCGAGGAGGAGCAGGCGCGGGCGCGACATCAGGGCGCGCGCGATGGCGAGCATCTGCTGCTCGCCGCCCGAGAGCGTGCCGGCCTTCTGCGACTCGCGCTCCTTGAGGCGCGGGAAGAGGCGGAAGCCGTTCTCCATGTCCTCGCCGATCTCGCGCCTGTCCTTCTTCAGGTAGGCCCCCATCTGGAGGTTCTCGCGCACCGTGAGGTTGGCGAAGACGCCGCGCCCCTCGGGCGACATGGCGATGCCGCGCGCCACGAGCCGGTGCGTGGGCACGCCGCTAATCTCCTCGCCCTCGAAGAGGACGCGCCCCTCGACCGGCGCGAGCAGCCCCGTGACCGTGCGCAGCGTCGTCGTCTTCCCCGCCCCGTTCGCGCCGATGAGCGTAATCACCTCGCCCTGCTCGACGTGCATCGAGACGCCCTTCAGCGCGTTGATCGCGCCGTAGTTCACGGAAATGTTCTCAAGCGTCAGCATGAGTCAATTTGCGATTTCAGATTTTTGATTTTTGATTTGCGACTTAAGGCGGCGCGGCCTTCGCCTTTCAATCGCCAATCAAAAATCAAAAATCTAAAATTCTCTAGTCCCCGAGGTACGCTTCGATGACCTTCGGGTCGTTCCTGATCTCCTCGGGCAGGCCGAGGGCGATGGACTTGCCGTAGTCAACGACCTGGATGCGCTCGCAGACGCCCATCACGACCTTCATGTTGTGCTCGACGAGGAGGATGGTCAGGTCGAAGCGGTCGCGGATCTGGCGGATCAGATTCAACAGGTCGTCCTGCTCCGAGGGGTTCATGCCGGCCGCCGGCTCGTCGAGGAGGAGCAGGCGCGGCCGCGTGGCGAGCGCGCGGACGATCTCCAGCCGCCGCTGGTTGCCGTAGGGGAGGCTCGTCCCGCCCTCGTCGCGGAAGCGCGCGAGGCCGAAGATGTCCAAAAGCTCCATGCAGAAGTCGCGGTGCTCGCGCTCGTCGCGCGCGTAGCGCGGCGTGCGCAGCACGGCGTCGAGGAGGTTCTGCCGCGCGTGGAGGTGGCAGGCCGTCATCACGTTCTCCAGGACGGTCATGCCGGGGAAGAGGCGGATGTTCTGGAACGTGCGCGAGACGCCGCGGCGCGCGATCTCGTAGGGGCGCAGGCCGTCAACGCGCTTGCCGCGGAAGAAGATTTCGCCCGAGGTCGGCTTGTAGACGCCGGTCAGGAGGTTGAAGATCGTCGTCTTGCCCGCGCCGTTCGGCCCGATGAGGCCGTAGATTTCGCCGGGGCGCACCGCCATGTCCAGCGTGTTGACGGCGACGAGGCCGCCGAAGCGGATGGTGGCCTTCTCGGTGCGCAGGACGTGCCCGCTCTCGTCGGCCACCTCCTGCGAGCGCGCCGCCCGCGCCAGCTCCGTGACCACGCCCTCCTGCTTGGCCGGCTCGGACGCCGGCAGGTTCGACTGGCTCATCTCTCCTCCACCCCCTTGACCGCGTCCTCGCCCGCCTCGTGGCCGACCGTCCGGCGGGGCCGCTCGTCTATGGGCACGCCCGCGCCCGCCCCGACGGCCTCGTCGCCCTCGGGCCGCTTCTGCGCGCGCCTGAGCCAACTGAACCCGAACTCGCGCTCGCCCAAAACGCCCTGCGGGCGCGTCAGCATGATGAGGATGAGCAGCGCCGAGTAGATGACGAGGCGGAGGTCGGCGAGGTTGTAGCCCCCGACCGCCGGGAGTTGGCGCAGGAACTCGGGGAGGATGGTGATGACTATCGCGCCCAGGACCGACCCGGTGATCGAACCCATCCCGCCGAGCACGATCATGATGATGATCTCGAACGAGCGCAGGAACGTGAAGTCGGCGGTCGAAAGGAACTTCGTGTAGTGGCCGAAGAGGACGCCCGCGATGCCGGCGAACATCGAGCCGACGACGAACGAGAGCACCTTGTAGCGCGTCGAGTTGATGCCCATCGCCTCGGCCGCCAGCTCATCCTCGCGGATCGAGATGAGCGCGCGCCCCGTGTCAGAGCGGACGATGTTGTGGACGACCAGGATTGTAATGACGGCGAACGAGCCGACCCACAGGAAGTTGGTCTGGCCCGGCACGGTGAAGCCGGTCGCGCCGCCGACCACGTCCATGTTGAGGATGACGATGCGGATGATCTCGGCGAAGCCGAGCGTGACGATGGCGAGGTAGTCGCCGCGCAGGCGCAAGGAGGGGACGCCGACGACCAGCCCCGCGAGTCCCGCCACGACGGCCCCGACCGCGATGGCGAGCAGGAAGACGACGACGCCCGCCAGCGTCTCGCCGACCGCGCCCGCGAACTGCCGCTCCCACGCCTGCCCGTGGTAGACGGTCAGGTAGGCCGACGAGTACGCCCCGATCGCCATGAACCCGGCGTGGCCGATGGAGAACTGCCCCGTGAAGCCGTTGATGAGGTTCAAAGAGACGGCGAGGATGACGTTGACGCCCGCCAGCATCAGGACGTGCGCCCAGTAGCGCGGCACGCCGAAGCCGAACAGCCCCTCGGCGCTCAACATCGCGTTGACGACCACGATCCCGACGACGACGGCGGCCGCGCCGGCGACCCGTTTGGCGAAGCTAGGCATAAGATTCGGGTTTCGGGTTTCGGG
>JALZHT010000184.1 GCA_030860645.1 Acidobacteriota bacterium | reverse complement strand
CCTCCAGGGCCGCGCGCGCCGTCTCCGCCGGGAGCTTCCCGATCTCGCGCGCCAGGCCCGCAATCGTCCGCCGCTCCGCCGGCGAGCGCACCGACCGCAGGCGCTCGCGCAGGGTCTTCTCCAGCGGCTCGGCCCCGTCGTCTTCGCCCGCCACCACCTTCGACTCGAAACCGCGCTCGTCAGTCCGTCCGCTCATCCCGCCTCAATAAAAAAGAAGACGCTACGCGCCCCGTCATCCAATTTCTTGCACGTCCGTCCGGCGGCGCGTGCTGCCGGAAAAATTCAGTCCGCGGACATTGTAACGCACGCGCTTCCGAGGCATCCAAGCCGGCCCGGCGCGGCATCTCTTCAGTCACACGCCTCGCGGCCTTTTGTCGTCTCGAAAATTCCGTGAAGGAGCGACCACCACGATGAATCCGTCCGTGCTCAAGTGCGCCGGCCTCTTTCTCCTCTTCGCCTGCGCGCCGGCCGTCACACTCCCCGCGCGCGCGCAGACGGCGACGCCGCAGCCGCCGCCGTGCAAGTCGCGGCCCGAGTACCGCCAGTTCGACTTCTGGGTGGGCGAGTGGGACGTGCAGAACCCGCAGGGCCAGCAGGCCGGAGTCAACAGCGTGCAGCTCATCCTCGGCGACTGCGTCCTCTTCGAGAACTGGACGGGCGCGCGCGGCGGGCAGGGCAAGAGCTTCAACGTCTACAACGCCGCCAGGGGGAAGTGGCAGCAGACGTGGGTGGACAACTCGGGCAACGTCCTCGAACTCTTCGGCGAATACAAGGACGACCAGATGCGCTTCACCGGTGAGACCCTCGGCCGCGGCGGCGCGAAGACCCTTGAGCGCCTCACCTTCACCAAACTCTCCGCCGACCGCGTCCGCCAGTTCTGGGAACAGTCCACCGACGGCGGCAAGACCTGGACGGTCGCCTTCGACGGGACATACATCAGGAAGAAATAAGTTAAAGACATTTTAGATTTTGGATTTTTGATTTGCGATTGGAAGAGCACGCCGGCTCTCTCTCCCAATCAAAAATCAAAAATCGCAAATCTAAAATCGCCTTAACTCGCAACTTCATGTCGAGAGGGCGATGAGCCACTGCGCCGCGAAGTACGTGCCGAGGACGAGGGCCTGCGCCGCGCGGAAATTCCCCCGAAACCTGTTCCACGCCAGCAGCGAGTCGGACGCGACGAACAGCAGCGCCCCCGCCGCGGCCAGCCCGCTCCCCGGCGGCCCGTCCGTTAGCCACCTGTTCACAGCCTGCCACGCCATCAACAGAATCACCGCCACGTAAACCACCACCGGCCCTCTCAAACGCCCCAGCCGCGGCCACAACAGCCCCACCATCAACGCCCCGTAAACCGCCAGCGCCGCCGCCGCCAGCGCCGACGGCCCCCGCGCCCCGTCGGCCGCGAACGCCGCGAAGTAAAAGGCGTGCGCCACGAGGAAACTGACTAACCCCTGCACGAAGCGGTCGCGCGGCAGCATCAGGAACACGTCGCCCGCCAGCGAGCACAGGAGGCCGGCGACGACCAGGCTTCGGTAAGCGCCCGGCGTCCCGAATTTCGTTTGCAGCGCGACGAGGATGATGAGGCAGACCGTGAGCGGCTTGAAGAGGTAAACGTATGGCCGCGGGCCTCTGTACTCCGCGCGGATGGCGAGCAGCGCGGAAGCCAGGACGAGCAGAGACAGTGCGGCCGTCAGCATTTGCGGTCACGCGGCGCGGCCCGTGCGCGCCCCGCCCCCGTACTCAAATCACCGTCGTCACGATCTCGCGGATGCTGCGCTGGAGGTCGCGGTCGTCGGTGATGGGGGAGCAGAGGGCGACTTCGGCGGCGGCCGTCGCGGGGATGCCGCGGGCCGTGAGTTGGGCGGCGTAGATGAGGAGGCGCGTCGAGACGCCCTCTTCGAGGCCGTGGCCGCGGAGGTTGCGGACCTTGTGGCCGATGAGGACGAGGTCGCGCGCCGCCTGCAAGGGGACGCCGCCCTCGCGGGCGACGACCTCGGCTTCGAGTTCGGGCGGCGGGTAGTCGAACTCCAGCGCGACGAAGCGCTGGCGCGTCGACTGCTTGAGGTCTTTGAGGATGGACTGGTAGCCGGGGTTGTAGCTGACGACGAGCATGAAGTCGGGCGGCGCGTCGAGGATCGTGCCGCGCTTCTCGATGGGGAGGCGGCGGCGGTCGTCCGTCAGCGGGTGGATGATGACGACCGTGTCCTTGCGCGCCTCGACCACCTCGTCGAGGTAGCAGATGGCCCCGCCGCGCACGGCCGCCGTGAGCGGGCCGTCGTGCCAGACCGTCTCGTCGCCTTCGAGCAGGAAGCGGCCGACGAGGTCGGTGGCCGAGAGGTCTTCGTGGCAGGCGACGGTGATGAGCGGCCGCCCCAGCCGCCACGCCATGTGCTCGACGAAGCGCGTCTTGCCGCAGCCCGTCGGGCCTTTGAGCATGACGGGCAGGCGCGCGGCATGCGCCGCCTCGAACAACTCCACCTCGCGCCCGACCGCGAGGTAAAAAGGCTCCTCCGCGACGACGTACTCTTCGATCCGTCTCTCGGCCATGCTTTGCCCGTCTAGGTCTTAGACTCCCCGTCCCTGCGCCAGTTCTGCACGATGTCAATTAAAGCGTCCATCCGGCGGTCACTGTGCGCCTGCGCTTCAGCCAACTCAGCTATCTTCCGCTCCGATTCGGCCTGCGCGGCGCGCAGCTCGTCTTGGCGCTCGTCGTGTGCGTCAAGGCGCTCCTCGTGGCGGCCAGCCAACTCAGTGAGCATCACGAACGACTCTTCGAGCCGTGCCGTGCGCCGCTGTTGATTCGCAACCACCTGCTGTTGCTCCGCGACCACTTGTGCTAACAATCGGAAGCCTTCTTCGAGCCGTTCGGCGCGTTGCTCCTGGTTGGCGCTCAGCTCGGCGAGCGTCGCCATCGCGTTTTCAAGGCGGAGGATTCTTTCGTCAGCCGACATTTTCGTCTCCCTCGCTTCCGTCTCTGGCGGCCGGCCGGTGGGCTGACGTTTCGCCGCGTTTCGGTTATCCTTGAGTAGTGAAAAGTCGCGATTTAAAAAACAGAGCGGCATCTTAGCACCTGCCGCAAAAGGGCGGCAAACAAGCGAAGTTCCGAGTTTCAGGTTCCGAGTTTCGAGATCGGAAATTCGTTTTTAACTCGATACGCGGAACCCGAAACTCGGAACTTTATTGAGCATGAAGATTGCAGTTGCCATGAGCGGCGGCGTCGACAGTTCGGCGGCGGCGGCGATGTTGAAGGACGAGGGGCACGAACTGGTCGGGTTCACGATGCAGTTGTGGAACCAGCGCCGGGGCCTCAGTGTGGACGCCGACGGCGAGCCGCTGCCCTCGCGCTGCTGCTCGCTCGACGACGTGTACGACGCGCGGCGCGTGGCCGAGGAACTGGACTTCCCCTTCTACGTCCTGAACCTGGAGCGCGAGTTCGAGCGCGACGTGGTCGAGCCTTTCGTCCGCAGCTACCTCGGAGGCGAGACGCCGATCCCCTGCGTCGCCTGCAACAGCCGCCTGAAGTTCGCCTCGCTCGACCGCCTCGCGCGGAGTCTGGGGTGCGACCGGGTGGCGACGGGCCACTACGCGCGCGTCGGGTACGACGAGGGGGCGGGGCGCTACCGGCTGCTGAAGGGCAGGGACGCGCGCAAGGATCAGACGTACTTCCTCTGGGAGCTGACGCAGGAACAGCTCTCCCGCGCGCTGTTCCCGCTCGGCGAGAAACGGAAGCCCGAGGCGCGCGAGGCGGCGCGCCGCCACGGCCTCTACGTCGCCGAGAAGGCGGAGTCGCAGGAGATTTGCTTCGTGCCCGACGGCGACTACGCCGGCTTCATTGACCGCTACCTCGAAGCCGAGGGGCGGGAGGCGGAGAGGCCGGGGGGCGGCGAGATCGTGGACGCGCGGGGCGAGGTGCTGGGGCGTCACGGCGGCGTCCACCGCTACACGGTCGGGCAGCGCCGCGGCCTCGGCCTCTCGCGCCCGCTCCCGCTCTACGTCGTGCGCGTCGAACCGGAAGCCAACCGCGTCGTCGTCGGCCACGAGGGCGACCTGCTCACACAGGAGTTCACCGCGGCGGGCGTCAACTGGGTCGCCTTCGACGAGCCGGCGGAGCCGGTGCGCGCCGACGTGCGCGTCCGCTACCGCCACGCGGAGGCGGCGGCGACGATCACGCCGCTCGGGGAGGGCCGCGTCCGCGTCCGCTTCGACGAAGCCCAGCGCGCCGTCACGCCCGGTCAGGCCACCGTCTTCTACCGCGGCGAGGAAGTCGTGGGCGGCGGCTGGATCGTCAGAGACGGAAGGCGGTAGGCAGAAGGGAGTCAAAGCTTAAGTGTTTTGACTCCCTTCTGCCTTCTGCCTGCCGCCTCCTAAAACATTTCGGCCGGCCCCCGCGTAGTAACACCGTCCCTCCCGCCTCCCCGGCTGAGGGGATCACAAACACCGAGTTGTAAAAAATTATGGCAATGTCACGTGGACGCAAAATAGCTTTCATCATCGCGGGGGTGCTGCTGGGCCTCGTCCTGGTCGTCGGCCTCTTCGTCGCGATGCTCATGATGGCGCTCGACGACACGCCGAGCATCCGCGACAACAGCGTGCTCGTCCTCCGGGTCGAGGGCGCGCTGCCCGACTACTCGCCGGCCGACCCGGCGCTGAGCCGCCTCCTCGGCGGCGACCCGAACTCGCTCTCCGACCTCCTCCTGCAACTCCGCAAGGCGAAGGCCGACAAGAGAATCGGCGCGGTGCTCCTCGACGTGGGGCTGGTCGGCGCGGGCTGGGCCAAGTCGTCCGAGATCCGCGAGGCCGTCGCCGACTTCCGCCGCTCCGGCAAGCCCATCTACGCCTACATGGAGTTCGGCTCCGACAAGGAACTCTACGTCGCGTCGGCCGCCGAGCGCGTCTACGTCGCGCCCATCGGCGACCTCTTCGTCAACGGGCTGGCCGCCGAGGCGATGTTCTTCCGCGGCACCTTCGACAAGCTCGGCATCTACTGGGACTCCTACCAGATCGGCAAGTACAAGAACGCGCCCGAGCACTTCACGCGCAAGGAAATGTCGGAGGGCGAGCGCGAGACGATCAACTCGCTGCTCGACGAGATTTTCAAGAATTACGTCACGGCCATCGCCGAGGCGCGGCGCAAGTCGCCCGAGGACGTGCTGGCCTTCGTTGACGGCGCGCCGCACGGCGCGCGGACGGCCGCCGCCGCCGGCCTCATTGACGGCGCGCTCTACCGCGAGGAGGTCGAGGCCGAGTTGAAGAAGCGGCTCGGCGGCTACAAGGACGACGAGCGGCTGCGCAAGGTCTCGATGCGCGACTACCGCCGCGTCTCGCCCGAATCCCTCGGCCTCAACGAGGGCGAGCGCATCGCCGTCATCTTCGCCGCCGGCCCCATCAACCCCGGCTCTTCGAACGACGGCACCTTCGGCGGCGAGCAGACCATCGGCTCCGACACCGTCGTGCGCGCCCTCAACGAGGCGCGCGAGAACAAGTCGGTCAAGGCCATCGTGCTCAGGGTCGACAGCCCCGGCGGCTCGATCTACCCGTCGGATTTGATCTGGCGGGCGGTCGAGGAGGCGAAGAAGAAGAAGCCGGTCGTCATCTCGATGAGCGACCTCGCGGCCTCGGGCGGCTACTACGTCTCGATGGGCGCGAACCGCATCGTCGCGCACCCGCTGACGCTGACCGGCTCCATCGGCGTCTTCGCCTACAAGCCCGTGATGAAGGGTTTTTACGACTGGGTCGGCATCTCCAGCGAGTACGTGCTGCGCGGCAAGAACGCGGGGCTGTTCCGCGAGACCGAGCCGTTCACGCCCGACGAGCGCAAGGCGTTCGAGGGGATGATTAACCACTACTACTGGGACGAGTTCGTGCCGAAGGTGGCGCAGGGGCGCAAGTTCCCGAGCGTCGAGGCGGTGCACGAGGTGGCGCAGGGGCGCGTGTGGACGGGCGCGCAGGCCAAAGAGCGCGGGCTAGTGGACGAGTTCGGCGGGCTTGACCGCGCCGTCGAGGTGGCGAAGGAGTTGGCCGGCATCCCGGCCGACAAGGGCGTCCGCCGCGTCGTCTACCCGGCCCCGCGCCCCTTCTTCCAGCAAATCTTCGGCGGCGGCGACGACGAGGAGGCCAGCGTCAAGGCCCGGCAGCAGCAGCAGGCGGCCTTCATCAACTCGCTGCCCAAAGACGTGCAGCGCACCTTCCGCCTCGCCGCCATGTTCGACCGCTTCGGCAAGGGCGAGGCGCTGACGATCCTACCTTTCGAACTCAAGATCGAATAAAGCAGAAGGCGGGAGGCGGAAAGCGGAGGGCAGTCA
>JALZHT010000009.1 GCA_030860645.1 Acidobacteriota bacterium | reverse complement strand
GCCTTCAGCCGGCCCGTTTTATTTAACGGGCCGTGCGCGTGCGTGGGTTGAATGTGTTCGCGCCACGAACCCGGCACCCACCCCACGCCCGAGTCAATGTATCGGCGAGGCCGCCACGCTCCCTCGCCCGTCTCGGCGTGGCGGCCTCGTGGCGCAGTTCGCTTCCCCCTCCGGCGAACGCGCCGCGGCGGGCGCGTCCCGCCCTTCACGCGCCCCCGCATCCCCTTCTCAATGTTGTCTGGATTTTCGGGCGAGCAGGCGCGCGATAGTTTCCGCCAGCTTCGGCACGTCGCCCGGCTTCCTCAGGAACGCGTTCGCGCCGGCGCGCCGCGCTTCCGACTCCACGTTGGAGGCCGAGAGCATAATGACCGGCGTCTGCTGGCGGTGCGCCGTCGACCGCGCCCGCCGAATCAGCTCCACCCCGCTCAGACCCGGCAGTTGATGGTCGAAAATCAGCACGTCGTAGCGCGCGCCGCCTTCAAGCCTCTCCAGCGCGTCCGCCCCATCACCGCACGCCTCGACTGACCAGCCTTCGTCCTCTAAAGCCGTCCGCACGGCGTCGGCCACGAATGCGTCATCCTCCACGAGGAGGATTGAGACGGCCCGCGTGTCCGGGCAATCGGCCTCGTCGCGGAACATGAGGCTGCTCCGGCGCGGCTCGACCGGGCTGCGCAGGTGCGCCAGCGCCTTGTGGCGTCCCCTGTGCAGCATCGTGTCCAGGCTCTGGCGCCCGATGCCAAGCAGTCGCGCCGCCCGACCCACGACACCGCCCGCCTCCTTCAGCGCCCGCTCGATCAGGCCGGCTTCATACCTCCGCACCGCCTCGAAGAAGTTAAAGCCCTCCTAGGTCGGGGGCGTAGGGGTCGAGCCGGCGAGGAACAGCACGCGGCGGGAGGCCGTCAGGAGGCGGTCTTTAGTGTCACGATTCTCGGACCTAGAAAGCAGCTCCGCGGCGCGGTCGTAGGTGGCACTCAGGTCGTGGGCCGGGAGGTGCTCGGCCAACTCTTCGAGGACGGAGAGCGCGGCCAGCCCCGCGCTCTCCGGGTCGCCCGCGTTCTGCGCAACTTCGACCGCCCGTTGCAGCGTCAGACGCGCGACCCGGTGGCTGCCCATGCGCGCGAGGGTGATCCCATGGGTCGTCAGGGCCTCGGCCAGGAGCGCCTGCTCGCCTCCCCTTTCGAGAGTCTGGACGGCAGACCGGGCGAGCCGCTCAGCTTCCGGGATGCGGCCCTCGGCCAGCAGCACCTTCGCGCGGGCGTCGTCCACCTGCGCCGTGTGTACGCTGTCCTTCATGCCGGTGAAGAGGGCCTGGGCGCGGTCGAGGTGCTGGTGGGCCTCGCGGAACCTCTTAATCGTGCCGAACAGGAACCCGAGATTATTCTCAACGCACGCCTGGTAGCGCCGGTGACCGGCCCGCTCGAAGTGGTAACTGGCGGCGGCGTACTCAATCAGCGCCCGGTCTATGTAGTCGCCCCGGTGTTCGGCGGCGCTCAGCTTCCGCAGCACCTGGGCGTACTCGTTATGGAACCTCCCCTTGATGGTATGGTTGCCGCTCGCCTCGAAGAGGGGCGCGGCCTCGACGAGCAGGTGGAGGGCGTCGCTGAGCCGATCCGTCACCTTCTCGACCGTCGCGAGGCGCGACAGGGTGATGGCTTTGATGTCCCCGTCTTCATCACCCAAGCGGCTCAAGGCTTCCTTCAACAGCACGCGCGCCTCGTCGAACGCGCCCTCGCGCCAGTAACAGTGGCCGAGTTCCATCTGCGCCTCCGCCGTGACCGTCTTCCGGGGCACCAGGCGGGTCATCATCCACAACGACTCGCACAGCATAGGCAGGCAGTCGAGTGACCTCGCGCACGAGCTTTCCCACGGCCTGCTACTGCACCCGCCCACGCCGGCGATGAACGACTGCGGGTGCCGCGACTGGAACCAAGACCTGGAAGACGAGGCCGAATGGCTGAGTGGCGCTCTACTCATCTCGGAGGAGGCCGCGCTTCACATCGCGCGCCGCGGCCTGTCGTGCGAAGAGGCGGCCTCCGCATACAGGGTGAGCGAGAGGATGGTGCAGTGGCGGCTCAACGTCACCGGCGCGCGCCAGAGGGTCGAGAGGGCAGCACGGCGGCGAAATTCTTCGGGGTTTAATGTTAGGTAATACCCCGGCCAAGCCGGACTAAAAGTTAGCTGATTTGAGAAACGTCAGTGCGCTTCAAAAGCCTGTAAATCAAGGGGAACAAGTCCCGGTCGTGGTGGTTGAAGCGGAAAGGAGTTTCCGCTAGGTAAAAGTGGAAGAACTTTCTCGGCACCCCGCGGTACTGGTAGAGCCAATGCTTAGCATAGCTCCAGAAGCCTTCGATCCCGTTGATGTGGTCGCGCCCTTTGGGCACCCCCTTCTCCTTAGTGACCACCACGTGCCCGCCGCGCACGGCCAGCGAGGCGTAGGCGTGCCAGTCGTCGGTGTAGTAGAGGCTGCCGGGCGTCGTGTGCTCGCGGATGAGCGGCAGCAGTCCATCGCGCCCGCGCCCCTCGACGGCGAAGACTTTCACCCCCCGTCGCGCTGGAGGATGCCGAAGACCAGAACCTTGCCGGCCGCTCCCCAGCCGCGCTTACCCTTACGTTTCCCGCCGAAAAGGGCCTCGTCGCACTCGATCCGCCCGCCGAAAGGCTGCTGCCACTCCTCGGCCACGGCCGGCACCCGGCGGCAGAGCCGGAAGAAGCGCTCGGTGGCTTCCAACGAGACCGGCGAGCGGAAGCGCAAGCGGTAGGCCGGCACGCCGAGGACGAAGTATTCGAGCAAGCGGCGCTTGGTAGCCTCGCTCAAGTGGGAGGCATCCCAGACGCTCTTGAAGCTCTGCCGCTGCCCACGGCGGCGGCACTTGCGGCGGCCGTCACTGAGCTGCCAGAACCAATGATGGCCGCACTTAACGCACGCTCTTTTCATAGCCCCTCACGGCCGGGATTTTAGTCCGGCTTGAGGGGGGTATTACCTTAAGAAATGATGGGTGGGCGAGTATTTCGATATTAGACAGTTGGCTTACGGTGATGACGCTTCATGACGACTGGACCCTTCCTCTGTACATCATTCTGAATGAGAATCTCCCTCGGCCTCCTCCTCTTCCGCAAACAGATTCGGTCGATACGACTCTCTAATCAGGTGGCGGCTGCGCCTAAGCTCCTTCACAGCTTCGAGGTAATCTTCGTTTGTTATTACTGAGCCGGGGGCGTCTCGGTCGATTCGCGAAAGCAGCGTTATGCAAGACTTATACACCACGTTAGCCAGGTCGGACCCGGATAGCCCTCTGGCCCTAGACGCTATGAGCCCGAAATCCAGCCCTTCGCGGCCCGGCAGGCCCGCGGGCGTGTGATTTTTCAGGATGGCGATCCTGGCCTCCGTGTCCGGCAGGGGGAATTCGATGTGGTCGAGGATTCGCCGCCGGAACGCGGGGTCGTAGTTAGAGGCCAGGTTGGTGGCAAAGATAATCACACCGCCGAAGCCGTTCAACTCCATGAGCATTACGGCGCGGGTGTTATTAACGGCGTTATCGTAAGAGTGCCGGACGTCCTCGATCCTCCTCCCCAGGAATGAATCCGCCTCGTCAAAAAACAGCAGCGCGTCGTGCTCGGAGGCGGCGCTAAAAACAGTCTTAATGTTTTTGGAGGTATCCCCGACATATTTGGATTCGAGACTGGAGTAGTCCACCACCATCAGCGGCTTTCGCAGGGCATGGGCGACCGCCTCCGCCGCGAACGTTTTCCCGGTCCCTGAAGGCCCTATGAAGTTCAGCGACAGGGTCAGCTTGTTCCGGAACCCCGGGATGTCCCTCAACCTCCACTCGTCAAACAAAATGGCCCGATTCTTTATGACAAGTAGATTCCGCAGAATTTTGTCCTTAACTCTCTGCGGAAGAATCAAATCGTCCATGCTCACCCTCGGCTCGACTAACTCGAACAGTTCTTTTGTAGACTGTTCGTCATCCGCGTTACCGTTTTCGACCTCGGGAAGGGGCGCGTAACGGGCGAGATGGACGTGCAGTGAGGCGCCGACGCCCCCGCGAAAACGGTCCGTCAGTAAAGCGTTCAAAATCTCCGAGGCCTGCTCTTCGTTCTCGTACCCCGAGATGCTAACTTCCTGTATCTCGTTCCTCGTATCCGCGTGGGGTCGGCGCTGCGACAGCAACGAAAGTTTTTCACCGCCCCGGAACAGGATTTCCGCCTCCTGTACAGAGGGGGCAAATAGTACGTGCGTGTAAGTGTTATAGACGTGCCTCGACACATGCTTTTTGACAAAGTCTCCTACCGCGGCACTTCTCTCGGGCGGGAATAAAGAGATGTATTTCATGAGCGGATACGGTCGTGGCGGCCCACCACACGGCGGCTATCACGTGCGCCGGTGCCGTGAGCCCTGCTACAGCCCATCTCAGGCCGATGTAACCACCGACAGCGATACGACTCTAGTATTCGGGCGACACTGTCAGCTTTCTAATGACCGGCTTGTCAGTCGCCACCTGCCGCACTTTTCGTCTGTCTTCTCTGGTGAGCGGGACTGTATAGCTGGCCCGGGCGCGAGTCTCCTGCACGGCACGCCGGTAGAGTTCGTTTCGCACGACGGGGGTGAGGGGCACCTTGTTGCGCTTTCTCCGCTTCCACAAGCCGACGAGCCGTTCGTAAGTTTTTTTAACCGCCTCAGAGTTAAGAACCCGAACCTTCACAAAGTTGTATATCTCAACCACGATGCGGTGAGTGGTCCGGTGCAAAATATCCTGAATCCAGGCGTCAATAGCTCCCCAAATTATATCTTTGAGCCCTCTAAGGGTAGACCTCAGTGCTTTTGCGGCAGCGGCTTTGACGCCGGCCGGGATCATTTGAGTACCGGCCTTGATTATATTCTTAGCTTTCCTGGCGGCTGTTTTAACCCGCGACGCAACGTACCTGGCTCCCCTGACGGCCGCGTCGAATGCCCTCTTGAGGCCGTTGCGAATAGAATCGAAGAAACCCATAAAAGTCCCCTCCGAACGGCGAGTCTTGTGTGCTCGGATTGTGAGCCGGGCCTTTTCGTTGAGCGTGAGTTTGTGGCCCGAACTAAACAGGACGCCGGAAACTGATCTGAGGGATTGATTTCCGGCAGAGGTCTCGGGAAAGCCAGACGGGAACGGACCCTCTAGCAGAGCAGGCTAAATTCCCGCGGAGAGACGATTGCGAGGGCCGCCCTGCGAGACGCGCCGAGCGTAGTCTTTTTAGTCCGGGGTGTCAATAGCGGGTAAGATTCGGCAGAGCCAAAATCCAAGTTGACGGTGAAAGTGGGGTAGCAGAGGCCAGGCTTGAGAATGGGCTTTACTTAGATGACATTGGCAGAAGCGCATGGGCGACGCGAAAGTGGTCGAGCTTCCCCCACAGCCCTGCGCTCCCGACCACGTAGAAGCGGAATCGGGCGCGCGTCGCCGCCACGTTCCAGATGTTCGGGCGCTCGGCCGCCCACCGCGCCGCCCCCTCGGTCTGCTCGCCCGCCCCCAGCACCAGGATCACCGCGTCGGCCTCCTTCCCCTGGAAGGTGTGCACCGTCCCGATGGCCTTCCTCGCCCACCCCTTCACAGCCCACTCCGCCGGCCGGCCCGCCAGCCACTTGTGACGCCGCTCCACGACCAGACGGGTCTGTTGATCCGCCACGTCCCGGAAAGGCGAGATAACGAACAGCCTCTTGTGGAACTCGCGGGCCTCGGCCGCCGACTCCAGCCGCTCAACCTCACGCCAAAGCCTAAGGAAGGCGTAGCGCACCACCTCCTCCTACGAGGAAGAGACGTAGTCGAAGCGATGGACCTAGACCCGCCGTCTCTGGCCGTCGAGCCATACGGAGCAGGCACCGCCGTAGAACTCGATGGTGACGTCCGCCCCTCGGGCAGCGAATCACGTCCGGCATCTCGTGCGAGCGCGTGCGCGCCGCGGCAGCGAGCTTTGGATAACTAGAAATTATGCGGGGAGCCAGTCTCAAGGAAAGCCTCACCAGATCGCTTGAGCGACAGCGGAAAATACTGGGCGCATCCGTCATTTTAACACCCGTCGACAGCATCCCGCTCTTCTACGACGAGCAGGACATAGCGGGTTTTCTTCACGGGCTGTACATATCCGACAAGTTGAAAAACGAGGGGCAGAAAAAGGAATCCATCATTCAGTTCGCCGGGCGGGAGCGGGCTACGCGCGACCTGACTCTGATTCACCGGAAGCTCGCACACAGCTTAGGCGCGGCGGCGGGATCCCTCAGGCTGCTGTCGGGGCTGCACGCCCACGTCGCGGTCTTCATGAGTCTGGCGGGGATCGGAGATTCGGTGCTCCGGCTGCCCGTGAGCGCGGGCGGGCACTTCGCCACCGAAGGCATTCTCCGGCGGCTTGGGCTAAGAGTCACCGAGATGACGGTCGACCATCGGCGCCTGTGCGTCGATCCCGAGGCGACCCTCGAAATAGTGCGCCGCGAGCGCCCAAAGTTCGTGTTTGTGGATCGAAGCGAGGGGCTGCGGTACGAAGACTTCAGCTTCCTCGGCCAGCTTCAGGGGCCGGTGAAGATATTCGACGCGTCCCAGTATTTGCCGCAGATCATCTGCGGGCACTACGAAAACCCTCTGCGGTGGGGGTTCGATTTACTGGTCTTTAGCGTCCACAAAAGCTTCCCCGGCCCGCAGAAGGCGGGGGTGGCCGCCCGTGAGTCGGGCGACATTTGGCAGTCCCTGCTCCGGGGCCTCGGCGAACTTGTGTCGAGCGCCCACCCCGAGAGTTCTTACCGCGTTGGACTGGTTCTGGCAGACGAGCAGAAACTGCGCGGCTACACCTCAAGGCTGTTGGCTACGACCGTTAGTTTAGAGGAGCGACTCCGAGAGGCCGGCGTTCCCGTCTTCCGGCGGGCGCTGCAAGGACGGGGCGACTGGCCGCCGACCCAACACCTGTGGATTCCACTGGGGTCACAGGAGAAGGCGTTCGACTTTTACAGGATGCTCGGTCTGGCGCGCATCCACACCAACTACAGGATTCTCCCTTACTCACTCGGCTGGGGCATCCGGATGGGCACTACAGCGGCCGTGGTCGCCGGCCTGTCGGAGGACGAAACGGCAGAAATCGCACACATCATCGCCAGCATCTTCCGACGCGGGTACTCGCTCAAAGCCCGCCAGCGCGTACGCGCGTTCACGAAGCGAATGTCAGCCCGGGCAATGACGAGGTGGCCGCGCCGCGGAGCGGACGGAGGTAGGCCGCGGAGCGCATGAACGCACTACCTTCGGTCGATTACGACGGCGCGGGCGAGGAAAGCCTTTTCGGCATGTGGGAGAGCGGCGGGGCCACCGACATGCAGGCCCCCTTATCCGTGCGCCGCCCGCGTTACCGCCGTCTGATTGTAGGAATCCTTAGACGCTACGCGCCCGAGCCGACGGCGCACGTCCTGAGTATCGGGGCCGGCAATGGCTTCACGGAGGCTGAACTGGTGGCCGCGGGCTTTAACGTTCTCGCCACAGACCGGAGTGAGATCGCCCTGCGATTCTGCGAGCGGAAGGGTCTGGTTACGGCCAAATATGAATTTCCCGAAGAGCCCCCTGAGTGTCTTCGCGGTTTTGACGTCGTCTATTGCGACGGAGTGCTGGGCCACCTGTGGCAGCCGGCGGCTGGGTGTCAGGAGTTCTGGGTGAAGACGACGAAGTTCTGCCACCGAGACGCCCTGATGCTGTTGTCAAACGACCTATCTGAGACGGACGCCGCCCCAACACTCGGCGTCAGGAGAGACCCGGGGGCCAAATTCTTCCGCCCGCCCGCCGGCTGGTTTGCGCAAGACGCGCAGGCCAGCGGCCTCTGGCGGCCCGGGCCCGCCCGCGTGCTTCATTACCGGCGCTACAGCTCGCCGCGGCGGCGCGAGATTCTTATCCTTAGCCGTTCATTGGTGGACAAAGGGGTAATATGAGACGGTGCGCTTGATGTCGAGCGGCGTAATCTTGTGCTTGTCGAGCAGGCTTTCAACCAACCGTGCGTCTCGCCAGTAACCTCGCCGCCCTGCCTCGACTTTACTCTGCGCCAACGCGGCGGACAGCATGCCGGGCGCCGCTGCTCTGAGGCCGTCGAGGAGCGTACGCATAAAGCGCGTACGCCAGAGGCCGTATGCGTTCCCGCACTGCTTATCCAACCGCTCCGCCTTGGCTAAGTAATCGGAGGCCGCCGCGGCGTGCCTGTCGGCCTCCCCCTGTGCATAACGCTGGTCTCCGCTCTCAAGCCAGCGAAAGTAGTTCAGCGTGTGCCAGCGGAAGAAGTAGAAGCAGGGGTAGCTCATGAGATCCGCAAAATCCGTCTTCTCTATGAACGCGTTGTAGTCGATCAACTTGGCCCGCAGTGGTTCGAGTTCCGCGTCGTCCGCCAGCATCTCCATATTCAGCGTGTCCGCCTGAAGGTATAAGTATTCCCGGTCTCCGTACACGGCGAACTCGTCGCTGGCGCGGGTGTAAGCTTCGTGCGCCCGTTGGACGATTACCCCCGGCGCGAGTTGTGTGTTGTCGCGCACCTTGCCGGCCAGCGTATAGAGCTGCTGGTGTGCGTCGAGGAACACCAGATTCGGCAGTATCTCGTGGGCAAGAAGGTGCGCCTCCCTATAAAGGATGTAGAGCGCGCGATACTGTGGCAGGTGCTGGTTCAGAATGGCGTCGAGCGGGAGCTGCTCTAGCCGCGCGAGTCGATCCGTCACGCGCTCTCCAGAGAGGTAGACGTGCCTGTGCGCGTCGAAGAAGATGCGCGCTGCGCTGTGTACTAGGAAGTACGACCGCTCAAATTGCTCCCGACTGTAAGACCGGCCGAACTTCTCTGCCAGTTGGATCAGCTCCTCCGGGCGAAAGATTCCGCGGTGGGCGTCGAGGTGGATCTTCCAGTACTCGGCGGCCATCGTGTTGGCCACGTCGTTCCGCTGCCGCGCGATGTCACTCAGTATGTCGTACGCGTCAGCGCCATGCTCGACTTCGACCCGGGCCAGTCGCACCCGGTTGGCTAACACGGACTCCTCTGGGCTGCGCGCGTCCAGGCGGGAATATACGGCCCGTGAATCCGCGAAGCGGCCCACCTTGTCCAGCAGCAGTGCGTATTGATAGCCCGCTGACGGCGAGTGTTCCACGGCACCGCGGTTGCGGTCGAGGCAACGCACCATCGGGGAGAGCGTGCCACTCAGGAGCGCGCGCTCGAAGGTCTGCTGCATGGCTTCCGTATCATGAACTTCGCACGAGAGGAGCCAGCGGATCATCGGGTGCTGCTCTTCGAGCATTGCGAGGCGCCAGTTAACCGACGACACAAACCACGACCAGAAGGCCGGGTTCGTCGCGAGGTGGTCTTTGCAGTGCTCCGCCATCGCCTCGTGAAACACGAACTGAGCGCGCGGGGCGGACTGCCGCGGCGTAAAACCGAGCCGGGACATGCGGGCAAGGAGGAGACGCATCCTGAGACAATCGATGACGCGGCCGGCCCACCGGCGACGCGAGCTGGCCCAGCAGGCGCGCCAGAAGACGCCACTTGTGAAGCTGCCCCGGTAAAGGCTGACTGCCGTAACCACCGAGACGAAACGCGTGATGTTTTCGCGCGCCTGCGACGGCTGCGCCCCCTCGATTAAATCGAGCAGTTCACGAACCAGCGCGAGGTTGCGGGCGTTGCGGGCCACGGCCTGCGCGAAGTGTAACTGGGCGATAGTGGCCGTCTGCATCGCCGCCGGGTGGAACGCCCTGGCCCAGAGGTCGCCGCCCGGACGGCCGTCCAGTTGCTCCGCTAGATAGCGGCTGGGCACGCCGCCCAGCGAAAGGTACACCGACTGCTCACGGGCCGCCGAGATTAAGCGAACTTCTGCGGTCGGGCGCACGCGCCACGCCTGGCCCGGCTGGCCGAGCAGAATCACCAGCCGCTCCGTGCCTCGCCCGGGTGTGTCCAGCAGCTTCTGCGTTACGTCCCTCAGCACCTCCGGCTCGATCCGATGAACGTTGTCGACGAAGACGAGTGCGTCTTCATGCTCTATCGAGCCCAAGCGGCGGCACATCGTGGTCTGCGTCTTCCGACCCATGGCCATGTCATACAGGAAGGCCCGGTTCGCCAGCTCACAGAGCTTAGGATCTTTGAGGAGGGTGTGCATTAAGAGGAAGATCGTTCGCGTCTTACCTTGGCCGCTCTCCCCTTCGACGTAGACGAACCGAGCGCCGTCGCCCTCACCGTCGGCCAGAAGGCGGACTATCCGCTCGATGAGGTACTGCTGCGAGTCGTAGCGGAACAGGGGCTGTTTGTATTCTTCCGGAATAAGCCAGCAGCCGGGTCGCCACTGCACGTCGCGGCTAGGTAGGGACATCCACGGGCAGGAGAGCACAGCATACCGCTCCAGCTTGCCTATGGCTCTTTCAAGCCCCCCGCTGATGGTGGGCACCCGCAGGAGCGCCAGATGGAGGAGGAATAAACCTGCCGCAATATACGCAAGCACCCGATCGCCGCCGACCACCCCCCGGAGACCGAAGTACGCGTTGAAGAGGCTCACCTCAGCGAACACCGCGAGACTCGGTACGAGAATCAACTGCACCGCCGCAAAGGCGACCTCCAGCGGCGGCAATATCAGGTGAAGTCGCTCCTGAGGCTTGAGAAACATTGAGGATGATAATTTCTAGTTATCCAAAGTGAGTCGCGGATGGCTTAAATGGAACCGTCTTTCGGGTTCATTATTTCGCGGATTCGCGGTTTGCGCAATTGTTCAGTAGCTGCGATGCAGTAAATCCGCCCGGACGCTAAAGCGGATTAAGTCCATGCACATAATGGGGAAGGGGCAAGTGAAGAGATTAGATGGCAGAGACGCGGCGGGGCAGGCGGAGTTCGTTAAGAGCCTCTTCGGGGTCGCTGCCCAAGTGAAAGGTACGGAGAGCCCCTTCCCTACCTCAAAGTAATTCTCGCAACACAACCGGACTCGCAGTCATCGCCTTTCAGAAAGTAGAGGCTTGCGCTAACTGGCATCGAGGTTCCGATCGCTAAGCCAGCCAAAGCTCCGAACCAAGCCGTAATAAGCGACTAGAATGGTTACGATTAGTATGGTCATTTGGGTAGCGTGAAACCAGGGAGTGTTTAAGGGATCAGTGCCCGTGAATACGCAAAATCCTTCCCGGAGGAGAAATAGGCCGAGCCAAATACGTAGAGTCGTTGCGTTGGTTAGAAAGATTGGGCGCAGATGTCGAGTTTTGGCTGGCCAGTCTTTGCTCGCCAACTGAACACCGGTAATCGAGAAGTCTCGAAAAATGATGAGCCAGATGAAAACTGGATGAAAGGAATAGCGAACCAGAAAGACTAGCATCAGCGCCAGATGGATTGCTCGATCACCCAAACTGTCGAGAACATACCCTAGCTGACTATATGTTCCCCAGCGCCTGGCAAGAAAACCATCAAGTCCATCAGTTGCCATGGCTACGACGAAGCTGCCTACCGTGGCTACATATCTTCGTAATTCCAGTTGGCCTGACAGTAGGATTATTAGTAGCGCGAGAGGAATGCGCGACAATGATAAGGCGTAAGGGATTATTCGGTACATTGATAATTCTTATTTATCCCAAGTAAACAATGAGGAATGAGCCGACGCTAAGGCGGGGGCCCGTGTGTAGCCATCACGGCCGAAGCGCGCGCAGTTAAAGTTTTTACGTGAGACCCCAGAACTCGGTGAGGGCTGACCGCCGTAGGACGCTCCATCCGTTGTTCTTTTCTATGCTTTAACGTCGTATGTGCGTCGGGCAAATCTTCGGAAGGTGTGAGCGTGCTAAATAACTAAGATCAGACACCCTCAGCCGCCGTTTTAGGGGTACGTGAAGCTCCGTCACTTCGTCCTGCCAACTTGACTTGAAACCCCTGTACACTAGCCGTTAAACTTGCGCCCGGATTTTACTCCTCTCCAGCATTTCAGAAAAGCCTTTTCATTCTACAGAAAGACCTCACCTGTGCCTCCGCCCCTACAGGTGTGGGGCAGGTCTGCGCAATGCAATTAAGCCAAGCGACCGCCGAATTCATGAGTGGCTACTTCTCGACACACGAGCGCGGGAAGAAAACTGAGGTAGCTTACCGCTCCGACTTGGCGCAGTTTCAGGATTTCGCCGGCGAAAATCTCAGCCTGCTGGCACTGGACGGCTCGCTCATCGAGCGCTGGGCAGCATACCTCCGCCATCAAGAATACTCGGCTGCCTCGATCCGACGGAAGATGGTGGTCCTGAAGGTCTTTTGTTCTTACTGGGTGCGCAAAGGGACGCTACCGGAGTCGCCATTCTGGCGGGTGAAATTGAGTTTCGGACGCGTCGAGCAGCTCCCCCGTGCACTCACCGAGCGCGAAATGCGTGCCCTCTTGTCTCGTGCTTGGCGGAATTATCTCAGCATCTCGCCCGTCGAGTGTGAGACGGAAGCAATATCCCCAACCTCACGCAGTTGGAAGGCATCATCCTGCAAATACCGAACACTTCGAGACCTTTCGTTGGTAGACCTCCTGTTCGCCACCGGGATGCGAGTGGGCGAGGCGTCAGCGCTCGACGTGCGAGACTTCTTCGTGAGGGAGGCCGTCTTCAGGATACAAGGTAAGGGCGGTAGGAATCGTTTAGCCTTTATCGTGGATGCGCAGTCAGTGAGAATACAACGCGCACACCTGGAAAGCCGGGCCCATATAGGAACTGATTGCCACGCTCTCTTCGTTAATGCCTCGGGGGGACGACTCTCGACTCAAGGGATTACTAACATCATCGCACGCCTGCGTAGGGAAGCCCGGATCAAGCGGCACGTGACGCCACACATGTTGCGGCACACCGTAGCGACTTTGCTTCTGCGCAACGGCGCAGACATCAGAGTAGTGCAGGAGTTTCTAGGACATGCCTCAATCGCTACCACCCAACGATACACTCACATCACAAAGGAGCACATGATCCGTGTGCTGCGGAAACGCCACCCGTCTTTAAGTCTTCGTTCTGGGTTCCCGACGGAGCAGAAGGTAAGGAACATTTAGGACGATTAGCATGCAAAACGCAGCCACGACTGGACCCCTTCCTCTGTACATCATTCTGAATGAGAATCTCCCTCGGCCTCCTCCTCTTCCGCAAACAGATTCGGTCGATGCGACTCTCTAATCAGGTGGCGGCTGCGCCTAAGCTCCTTCACAGCTTCGAGGTAATCTTCGTTTGTTATTACTGAGCCGGGGGCGTGTAGCTCGATTCTCGAAAGCAGCATAATGCAAGAGTTGGCGGAGGCCGGGCCTCACCTCGTGGCCTAACGACTTGTAGAGCGAAGAGCCGAGGTGAAGTTTCTTGGCCTGCACGGCGAAGCGCAGCCAGCCGCGCGAGGGACTGCCGACGTACCGCATCCAGTCGGTCCCGATATGAGGCTCCCAGCCTTCGGCGCACTTCCAAACGTCTATGCCGACGAGCTTCAGTCTGTCGACTATCATCCGCAGGTCGAGCAAGGTCACGTCGATGATCGTCTCTTCTCCGTGCGAGACTTCATACTCTTGAGAATACCGCAGCAGCGTCCAGATGCGGCTCGTCAGCGATTCGAGGTGCGTGAAGGCGAGGCGAAATTTAATGGGGTCGATGAAGCCCGAGGGAGACACGACAATAGCTCTTCGTGTTTGTGTTTACTTTGGCCCTGTAGAAATATTGGAGGGCTTTGCACAAATAGGGGACTGTTTTTGTGCAACCGCCGCCGGCGCCCAAAAAGCGATGATCGGAGGGCGATAAAAGCAGGGGAAGGGCAAGAGCTTTTTATGCCACATGGACGGATTATATGCAGGCGGGGGTTAGTTGTGCAAAGCCATCGTGTAGTAATAGCATGCAATAAGACGAATACGAGTCCGATAATGTCGGCCCCACAATGGTTCTTCCGCGCTTTTGATACCGCTGGCGAAGTCAGCAGGTGGCGGGCTGCCTCATCAACTTCACGAAAGCCGTCTGCCTCGTCTGCGCCAGCGGCACCTCGGTCAGCCAATTGGCGACACGCACCAGATTCAGGGCCGTCGCCGTCAGCACCTGCTGCAAGTGAGTCTTCGCCGCGCCCAGGTAGCGGCACCGGCGGGCACCGAAGGCCCGTACCGCCTGCGAGATCGTCCCCTCCACCCCGGCCCTTCGCGCGTACTCCTGAGCGTACTCCGGCGTCTGCTCGCGCGCCCGCGCCGCTTGCAGCGCCTTGTACTGCGCCTCCGGCCTGATGGTCAGCGTCCGCCGCGCCTCCTTCCCCGCGCAGAGCACGCGGCTCGGGCACCTCTTGCAGTCAGTCATCGCGAACTTGATCCTGATGACCGGGTTCTGCTGCCGGTCTGCCGATGGCGTCCAGCTACTACTCGTCCACCCCGCGGGACAGGTCGCCTCCTGCTTCTCCCAGTCGATACGGAAGCGGGCGGCCTCGAACCCCGCCCCTGCGCGCTTCTGCCACTTGTAATCGGGGCGCGTCGGCCCGACCAACTCGACCTTGTAGTCACGCCTCGACGCCGCCAAGAGCGCGGCGTCGAGGAAGCCGGTGTCCACCAAGTGCGTGCGCGGCAGCAGCCTCTTAGCTTTCAGCGAGCGATGCACCTGCGGGGTGACGACTCCGTCGGCCACGGGCGCGCTGCTCGTCGTGACATGAGTGATCAGGTGAGGCCGGCCCTCGTCGCAGGTCTCCGTCAGGTAGACTTTGTAGCCGACCCACTGCGTCTTACGCTTGCGGCCCAGGCGCGCGTCCACATCATACGGCGAACTGACGACCAGCCGTGCCGGCGGGATGCCCTCTTTATCCGTGCGCCAGCGTGCGAGGCCGCCTCGCGGGTAGAACTGCTGGACCCAGACCCTGCGTAGCGTCTCGACCGCCGGCACTTCGCGCAGCCAAGGCGGCGCGTCCGGGGCGTAGATGGCTGACAGCAACAGGTCGCCGTCAGCCCCGACCAGTTCGGCATGAGCTTGCCGCGCTCCCTTCTCCGGCGGGACGTAGTGGTCGAAGGCGCGCGGCGCGTAGCGCTCAGGCCACTCGGGCCGGGCGTGTGCCCGCAGCCAGTCGGGCGCAGCCACGGCCAGGGCGTTGAGGGCGCGGCGCAGCGTCTCGACGGCGCACTGCAAGCGGTTGTAGGCATGGACTGCGGCGAGCACGTGCGTCGAGTCGGTGCGCTGGCGGCCGCGCCGCTTGAGCCACTTGCGTTCGCGGCAGACGGCGAGCAGCTTGTCGAACAGGAGCTTCTCGGCGCCGCCCTCAAGCAGCCGCGCCCGGAACTCGCACAGGACTGACGGGTCGAAGCCGGAGTCGGTCAGCTCCAATGAAAGCGCATACTTCGAGTCGAGGCGGGAGCGAACGGCATCGGCCGCCGCGCGATCCGACAGCCCTTCGATGAACTGAAAGAGGGTGACGAGCGCCAGCCGCCACGGGGCTGCGGCGGGCTGCCCACGCGCCGGGAAGAGTGAAGCGAAGTCCTGATCCTCGACGAGCGCGCCGAGTTCGTCACGCAAGAGCAGATAGAGGTTGCCACGGGGGAAGGCGGCACGTGCGACGCGGGCAGTCTCTTCAGGGATAGGCGGGACGGCTTGCGGGCGCAACGACATCGGCGTCCTCCTTCTCAAAGCTAAGTTGCTCAGGATGTTACGCCGCGGCGGTTGCACGTCAAAGGACTTCGCCAGCGGTATCGATTTTGGTGCTGTTAGAACAGACTGCCGTAGACTCCGCCGATGGATGTCTCGACGCTACTCGCCGACCCCGAAGCCATTCGCCTAGAGAAGATTATCCAGCACTATTACGGCCCGGTCGGAGCGGTACAGAAGGCGGAAAACAGCAGCGCGTTCGTCAAACAGGAGAGTGGAAGGAGGGGTTATCCGTTGGACCAGAGCTAGCCCTGCTTATCTTCCTTGATCTCGATCTCGATGGCCCCGCCGCGCTTGTCGTACAGGTATGCGTAGGCGAGCGCCACCGCCCGCCGGTCAGCGGGCTGCTTCGGCGACTCCCATGAGAGCTCGAAGACCTGTCGCGGCGTGAGCGTCGAGAGCAGCGCCGCGAAGCACTCCCGCCCGTTCCGCTTGCGCCAGCGTACGATGAGGCGGCGCACCTCGCGCTCGTAGCCGTCACTCGGGCACGTCGCCCACCCGACCTGCCGGCCCGGGTGCCGCGGATCCGCGTACCACTCCTTGACCGTCGGCGCGATGCCGGCGGCCCGCTCCGCGGAGACGTCCTTGCTGTGGATCTGGTAGCCGCGAGAGAGTAACCAGTTGACGTCATTGATGCTGCCGCCGCCGGCGTCGAGGCGCAGCACCGTTCGCGCTCGCTTGGCAGCGTCGAGGTCGAGCATCCACTCCGCCTCCTCGACGAGCGGGCGCAGGCAGCGGTTGAGCTGCACGTTGCCGGGTCCGACCCAGTCCGTGACGACCTCCTCGTAACGGGTGGCGATGACGCGAGCCATCTGCCGCCCGTAGCGGCTCGGGCGGTTAGCGAAGTAGCCCTTGCTGGCTTTCTCGGCCCGGCGGCCACAGGGTAGCCCCGTCATGTCCACATCGAGCAGTTGCAACTCGGCCTTGTATGGGTGCCGATAAGCACGGCTGTGCGCCCGCGTCAGGGCTTTGAAGGCGTGCTTCAGCTGGCGGACGTTCTCTACGTCGCAGGCGTCGAGCGTCTCCTGCACGACCGACTGCTCGGCGCATGAACTGCGGCCGAAGGCGCGTTGCAGGGCGGCATCCGAGCGGACGCGGGTGTTGACCTCAACCAGCCCATGCGCGCCTGAGAGGATGGCGATGAAGGCGTCGGTCAGCTTCTCGACGGGAGTATGTCTGACGGCCTTCTGCTTGATGTGCACGTGCTCGGCGATAGTGTCGAAGAACTTCAGTGCGCGCAGCTTGATGCCGATGGCGCACAGCGTCGCGCGGGGTGAATAGAGTCTGGTGCTGGCTGCGGGCTGTTGATTTTTCATATCGCCGACACTCCTGAAAGCCGCTTTCGGATAATCTGGCTTCGTGAAGTATCAGTTGCCGCGGCAACGGCTTACGAGAGCATCTGTGCGCTATTTTGGGCGAAATTTAGGTATGAGTGTTATCGGACTCCGTAAATCAATTCGCATTCTTGTATGTTGACGGCGGTCTGCTGAGAGCCGTACATCTGTTCTCGACGGATCACGCCGGTGAAGCTGCTTCGTAACTCTCGCCATCCGAGCCTGTTGAATAGATCAGCTCCCGGCGCTACCACAGCTTGTGACGCCAAAGACCGGACGATATCCGAAGCCTCCCGCCCGCGGGAAGAGCTTGCATCGCAAGGCTGGCCGGCGCTCACAGGCGACCTTCCCGCAAGGAGCACCCGATGACGCTCTCGACCCTCGGCATCGACATCGCCAAGCTCAAGTTCGATGTCGCGCTACGCACCACCGGCGACAAGTTCCTCCACCAGTCGTTCCCGAACACGCCCGACGGCTTCGCGCGCCTCGCCGCGTGGCTGGCGCGCCGCGCGGCCGGACGTGTCCACGCCTGCCTGGAGGCGACCGGCACCTACGGCGAGGCGCTCGCCCGCTACCTGCACGACACCGGGCACACGGTCAGCGTCGTCAATCCGGCGGCGATCAAGGCGTTTGCCGCTTCCCGGCTGTCGCGCACGAAAACTGACCGCGTGGACGCCGAACTCATCGCCCGCTACTGCCACACCCAGCACCCGCCGGCGTGGGCACCGCCCGCCGCTGAGATACTGGAACTGCAAGCCCTCGGCCGGCGGCTCGAAGCTCTCGTCGAGATGCGCACGATGGAGCGGAACCGCCTTGCGGCGGGCGTCACGAGCGAGGCCGTCAGGGGCTCACTCGAACAGCATCTCGCCTACCTCGACGCCGAGATCGGGCGCACGCAGAAGCTCATCGGGACACACATTGACGCGCATCCGGGGCTGCGCGAGCAGCGCGACCTGCTGGTGACGATACCCGGCATCGGCGAGGCGACGGCCGCGCCGCTACTCGCCGAGATGCCGGAGATCAAGACCTACCACAGCGCGCGTCAGGCGGCGGCCTTCGCCGGGCTGGCTCCGCGGCGGCGGGAGTCTGGCAGTAGTGTGCGCGGGCGCGCACGGTTGTCAAAGATCGGGTCATCACGGCTGCGACGAGCGCTCTACTTCCCGGCGGGGTGCTGTACGAGTCCGAAGGCCGTAACAGTAAGTTCATCTCCGTAGTGTTCTCCGCGCAGGACACGGCGCACATCCCGCTGGATTTAAGACAGGGAACGTTCCACATCGTAGATAACGAGAAAGGTTACGAGGGTCTATACAGACACCTGACCGGCCAGCCGGCGGCCGTGAAAGGCCCCCTCGGAAAGCTCAGGCCGATGCCGGCGCTGGAACGTAGGGAAGATTTCTCCAAGTCGTCGGATAAGAAGTCGGCCGGGAAAGCCGCCGACACAAGTGGGACAAGAGCACCTAAAGCGGGAGCAACAAAATCGGCTGCCAAGAAGCCGCGGGCTCGTTCCTCGCAGTCGCTGGTCCTGATCATCTCGCCGGAAGGGCATCCGTTGTTCGTCGAGGCGTCACGCATTGAATCCGCCGAGACGAACATTAGCATGCACCTCTTGGCTGGCGACCCCAGGCAAGCAGCCTCGATAGAGTCGCTCAGAAGGTCGACCAGGGGACAGCCGATCGCGGTCGCCTTCGGCACCACCGCGCTGTGGGCCCGCGTCGTGTCCGTCAAACAGATTGTCGAGCAAGGGGGTGAGGTGTGGGATCTGGAGTTGGAACCTGACGAAACCGCCAACAGCCGCAGCAACGTATTCAGCGAATACAGCTTCAACAATTACTCGCCCGACTACATCGCGGAGTTGCGCGCCCGCCGGATCCTGCTGAACGAAAAACTCCCCGATGCCTTAGGCGTGGGCAGGGGCGGAATAAGCAACCTGGATGCGGGTCTCCTTGAGCACGCGGTGGAGGGGGGCTACGGATCACGATTACGAGTGAAAGACTCACCTTTCCCGTCGCTCTTCTCGGCCCTGAAAGGTGACTCCGACGAATTTCTGGCCGCGGCGAAACTCTACGCAATCCTACGCCTTCTCTTGACGAACACGGTCGAGCGTATCCACCGGCTGGAGCTGAGGATGAAGGGAGGGGCGAAGGTGTCGGTCAAGTTCGAGGGACAGCGCACGCCCCGCTACTCGAACCAGCCCCCTCACGTCATTAAAGTAGAAGGCACCTGTGACCTTACCGGGAGCGGTTGATAATGGCCCTCACAGAGTTTGCCCAAAGTCATCGCCTCCGCAGGAACATCGGCCGCGCAACAGGCACAGAGTTTCAAGATTTGAAAGACTTTACTTACATAGCTTCAGCCCCCTTTCGATGATAGGGCCGATGTCTCTCTTCGCACCCGGTATGGAGGGATTGTCAAGCCATATCTCCTCCACCTCCCTGTACTTCTTCGTCCCCCTCGCGATCCCGTTGACGGCGTAGGTCCTGCCGTCGGCGGTGAAGATGACCGCGCCCACGCCGTTCCTCCCGTGACAGGCCAAGACGCCTCCGTCGACCGTGAACGGCCAGGCGGTGCCGAGATCTTCCCTGGTGATCTTAGAAGCTGTTTGAAAAGTCCGAGCCGGAACGTATTTTCAATGATTTACGGGCTTACTCGCTGCCGGACGCGAAGGTTAAGGACGCCATAAGTCCTTTGAAACCCGTACGGCAAACTTTGTGACAGGACTTTTCAAACAGCTTCTTAGCTTCCGTGGATGAGAGTTGTTGCCCCACGCCCGTCGGACTGGCGGAAGGCGTATGCGAATTACCGGGCGACGCCTCTCGGCCGGGCGGCTTCACGCCGCCGCCACCGCACCCGAGTACGCAAGCTAACCAGATCGCGAAAACGGGGCTTAGAGTTCTGAGCGGGAAATCTTTTTTCATGGATTGCTCCGTCACTTCCCAAGCTTTGGCTGTATGTCTACCACAGTGCGCGCATTGATTCCTCAACTTATAAGGCCACAGCACCGGCACGGACTTCAAAAGTCTATAGCGACTCTCACTTGCGTGCGAGTGAGTAGCCGCAGTGCTTGAACCAGCCGCGGATGTCGGCTTTCGTCACGAGCCCGATGGCCTGCGCCAGCGCATGGTCGAGCGCGCCCGCGGTGCGCGCCTTGGCCCCGCGCAGATAACTCTTGATCTTTGACCAGCACTGCTCGATAGGGCTGAAGTCGGGCGAGTACGGCGATAGCCACAAGACCTGAGCCCCGCGACTCTCGGCCACCTCCTCGATCCGGCTGCGCGGTGCGCGCCCAGGTTGTCGAGTACCACCACGTCGCCGCGCCGGAGCCGCGGCCCGAGTACTTGCTCGGCGTAAGCGTCGAAGCAGAGCGTATCGACCGCGCCCTCGACGGTGAGCGTCGCTACCAGCCCGCGCAGCCCCATCGCGCCGATCACCGACGTGTGCGAGCCGTAGTTACGCGGCGCGCTATCGTGGACGCGCTCGCCTCTCGGCGCCCGGCCGTGGCGGCGCGTCATCGCCGTGTTGACGGCCGTCTCATCGACGAAGACGAGCCGCCGATGGTTGACGCAACGGGCGCGGCGGCGGAACCAGCCGCGCTTGTAGTTATTCCGCGCGCTCGCCGCCAGACTTTTTTTTACGCGGCAGGTCGAGCCGGGCCAAAGCCCGCGAGACCGTCGAGGCGCTCACCACGAGCCCGGCCTGCTCTTCGAGGTGGGCGCGCAGCTCTTCGAGCGTTGAATCCTTGCGCCGCCGCACCTCGGCGCGCAGCAGCTTCTCGTGCCGGGGCAGAAGGCGCGCCGGGTAGCCGCCGCCGTGCGGGCGCGGCGCGAGGTCTTCGCCTTGGCGGTGCAGCGCGAGCACCTTATCGACGAAGGTCGTGCCGACGCCGAACGACTCCGCGACCTCGCGGACCGTGCGGTCGCCGCGCAGGGCCGCGGCGAGCACCTTCTGCCGCAAGTCCAGGGAGTAGGGTCTCATGGCCGCAGATTACCGCGGGTCTTTACCCGCACTCAAGCGCAAGCCGCTTTAGTGAAGCTGCTGGACGCGGGCGAGATCCCGTACCGCAAGGTGGGGACGCGCCGGCGCGTGCTCTACAAAGATGTCGCCGAGTATAAGCGTCGCATTGACGAGCAGCGCAGGCGGACGCTGGACGAGTTAGCCGCGCAGGCGCAGGAACTGAACATGGATTACGAGTAGGCGCGGGGCGTAGCTCATGGCGAATTTCACCGTCGTCTACGACTCCAACGCCCTGCACCCGGCCCCACTCCGCGACCTCCTGATGCGCCTCGCCCTCACCGACCTGTTCCGGGCGCGCTGGACGGAGGACATTCACATCGAATGGAAAGGTTTATGCGACTCGGCACACAATACTGCCGTGTTCATGCTGTAGGAGACGGGGGAAGATATGGATGCTCGTCAATCGCTATGCGTTAGATGTTCGCCCGCCAGCAGTTTAACGTCCGGCTGTGGCCTTCTGCGGCTAAGGCGGCGACATACCCCGCCGGGGAAGGCAAGCTGATGATGGTCCAGCGCTGGCCCTCTCCGGCGTCGCCGAAGACGTCGAGGGTCACGTCACGCGCCCGGGCGTCCACCGTGACCGCAAACCCGTCGAGTGGGAGTGAAAGACCTTCCCCCCGGGCTTTGATATAGGCTTCCTTCCGCGTCCAGCAACTGAAGAACGTAACAGCGCGGGCCTCGGCCGGCGTGCGGCGTAGCGCTTCGACTTCCGGCGCGGCGAAGAAGCGCGCGGCGATAGCTTCGCCGGCAAACTCCGGACGCACGCGTTCGACATCCACCCCGACTTCGCGCCCGAGCGCGAAGGCGTAGAGGATGAGTTCGTGCGAGTGGGACAGGTTGAAGCTGACGCCGCTGCCCTCCCACTCGCCGCCGAGCACCGGCTTGCCGTAACCGGTGTAGCGGAAGCGCAGCCGCGCCGGATCGGCGCCGAGGTAGCGGCCGAGGAGCATCCGGAGCACGCCGCGGGCCCGGACGAATCGCTCGCGATCCCTGCGGAAGCAAAACCGCCCGGCTCGTTCGACCTCATCCGCCGAAAGCACGTCGAGCAGTCCCCGAGCCGGCGGCTCCCGTCCGGCTTCCAGTAGCCAGACGTGCAACTCGCCCTCGCGGACGGTCGGCTCCGGCGGTGCGGCTTCCCAGCTCGCGGTGCGGGATATCACAGTCGGGCCTCCGGGCAGAGCCTTCGCCGAACTTCATGTCGGCTTGAACAAACGGGCGCGCGAGTTCGGGCCGGCTGCCAAGCCGCTGCCTCAGTCAGCTTCGGCGGGCGATGAGTCAGCCTGCTCCGCCATCTTCTTGCGGAGGCTCAAGGGGCGCATATCGGCCCACACCTCCTCGATGTAGGCGAGGCACTCCGCCTTCGTCCCTGTCTTGCCGGCGTCGTTCCACCCAAGTGGGTTCTCGCGGTCGGCCGGCCAGATCGAGTACTGCTCCTCGTGGTTGACCACCACCTTGTAGATCGTCGCGTCTTCCGTGTCTTCTCTGCTCATTTGATTGTCACCTGATATTACGGTTGCCCCCTGTCCGCAAGTCGATTTCGTTCGGCCTAGGATTTAATCTCGTCCAAGCCGAGCGTAAGTTTCGGAGTAGTATCGCAAAAAATTCTCTTGTGCATAAGATGTTGTTTTCACATCACGGACGACAAGGAATGCGGCTGTCCGGGCAAGCCAGGCGCTCGTGAGGCGCGGGCTTGCCGCCGGGGAGCTTATGGCGAATCTCGTTGGGGGTGTGATAATTTCTCAGCTCGTTCGCTTGCTCCACGTCGGCGCGCGGTCAACCTCTCCAATCTTTACAGGTAATGCCTCGTCGCGTGCCGGCATGAGTTTCTCGCCCCGAGCGAGTTGGCCGCTGACCTCGCTCAGAGACCCCACGGTTTGGCTACCGCGGCGGCACGGCTGACGCGGGGCCGGCAGCGTAGGCGACGGCTCTCTGGCTGAGCGGCCCAGGAACTACAGCGGCGGCCGAGGGTGCTGAGGCTATGTGGAAAGCCGGTGAATTATGACGACCGTCGAACTGCTCTCCAATCTCCGCGGCCTCAACGTGAAGCTCTGGGTCGAAGGCGAGCGGCTGCGCTACAGCGCGCCGCAGGGCGCGCTGAGCCCGGATCTGCTTAAACAACTCGCCGGGCACAAGGCTGCGATCATCGACTTCCTGCGCAGCGCGAACGCTGCGAGCGCGCCCCCGACGGTCGGGCCTGTCAGCCGCGCGCAGCCCCTCCCGCTCTCCTACGCGCAGTTGCGCTTGTGGATTCTGAACCGCCTCAACCCCGACAGCCCCGCCTACCATCTCCCGGTCGCGCTGCGCCTCGAAGGGGCGCTCGATGTCGAGGCCCTCCGGCGCAGCATCAACGAGATCGTCCAGCGCCACGAAGCGCTCCGTACGGTCTTCACCGAGACGGACGGGCGCCCCCTCCAGACCATCTTGCCGGGCCTCGAACTGAACATCCCACTTATCGACCTGCGTCACCTGCCGGGCGCGGAGAGGGAGGCGGAGTTGCAGAGGCTGGCCGCCGAGAATTCACAACAGCCTTTCGACCTCGCGCGCGGCCCGCTCCTGCGGGCGCTCGTCGTCACGCTGGGAGAGGCCGAACACGCGCTCTGCGTCACCCTCCACCACATCGTCTCGGACGGCTGGTCCTCGGGGGTGCTGGTCCGGGAATTTGCGGCGCTTTACGAAGCGTTCTCTGCCGGCGTCTCCCCGGCGCTGCCGCCCCTCAAGGTGCAGTACGCCGACTTCGCCATCTGGCAGCGCGAGTGGCTGGGGGGCGGGGTCATGGAGCGCCAACTCGCCTACTGGAAGAGCCGGCTCGGCGAACACCCGCCGGTGCTGGAGTTGCCGACCGACCGGCCGCGCCCGGCCGCACAGACCTTCCATGGCGCGACCGAAGTGTTGCAACTGCCGCGGCCGCTGGTCGCTTCCCTCAACGAGCTGTCCAGGCGGCAGAACGTGACGCTCTTCATGCTGTTGCTGGCCGCCTTCCAGGCCCAACTCTCCCGCTACACGGGGCAGGAGGACATCGCCGTCGGCACCCCCATCGCCAACCGCACCCGCGCCGAGGTCGAGCCGCTCATCGGCTTCTTCGTCAACACGCTGGTGCTGCGCATCGACCTCTCCGGCGACCCCTCCTTCATCGACTTACTACAGCGCGTGCGCGAGGCGGCCCTCGGGGCTTACGCGCATCAAGACCTCCCCTTTGAAGTGTTGGTCGAAGAGTTACATCCCCAGCGGAATGCCAACCGCACGCCACTTTTCCAAGTCGCGTTCGTTCTCCAGAACGCCCCGATGCGGCCCCTCCGCCTGCCGGGCCTGACCATCACCCTGCTCCCACTAGAGAACGAGACGGCGAAATTCGACCTCACGCTCACCCTGAGGGAAGGCGAGGAGGGACTCAGCGCCGCCCTCGAATACAACACGGACATCTTCGAGCGCGCGACCGCCAAGCGCATGCTTGGGCACTACGAAGTGCTACTCAGGGGCGCGGTCGAAAGCCCCGACCTGCCTATCAGCCGTCTGCCGCTACTGACCGAGCAGGAGCGGCGCCGGCTGTTGAGCGGCCGCGAATCCGCCGCGCCCGACTACCCCGTCGGCGAGCCCCTGCACCGACTCTTCGAGGCCCGCGCCGACGCAGCGCCCGGCGCCACGGCGCTCGTCTGC
>JALZHT010000183.1 GCA_030860645.1 Acidobacteriota bacterium | reverse complement strand
CGCGGACTTGATTGAGCGCGTCGGCGCAGGAGAGGTGGACGATGTAGACGGGCGACTCGGCCATCTCCGAGAGCGCGATGGCGCGGTGGACGCCCTCGGCCTCGGCGACGGTCGGGCGAGTCAGGGCGTGATATTTCGGGGCCGTCCTCCCTTCGGCCAGGGCGCGCTTGATGATCTCGTTGATGACGACGCCGTTCTCGGCGTGCATGCAGATGAGGCCGCCGCGCTCGCCCGCCGCCGACATCGCGCGGAAGATGGTCGCGTCGTCAACGAGGAAGACGCCGGGGTAGGCCATGAACAGCTTGAAGCTCGTCACGCCCTCGTCCATCAGCGCGTGCATCTCCTCGACCTGCCCGTCTTCGAGTTCCGTCGTGATGAGGTGGAACCCGTAATCTATCGCGCACTTGCCCTCGGCCTTCCGGTGCCAGTTGTCCAAAGCCTCGACCAGCGACTGCCCCTTGTACTGCACCGCGAAATCAATAATCGTCGTCGTCCCCCCGTGCGCCGCCGCGACCGTCCCCGTGCGGAAGTCGTCCGACGACTGCGTCCCCCCGAACGGCAACTCCATGTGCGTGTGCGGGTCAATCCCGCCGGGGATGACGAGCTTCCCCGCGGCGTCAATCACCCGGTCGGCCTCCATCTCCAACTTCGCGCCGATGACCGACACGGTCTCGCCGTCAATGAGGATGTCGGCTCTGTAATCGTCAACGGCAGTGATGACGCGACCATTGCGGATTAGGATTTTCATTGAAATCTCCGGATATGCCTATGTGACTTTCATGTGGCCTTGCTTTCTTCGCGCGAAATTTCTAAAAGCCGTTGCTTGATATTTTTTACGTTCTCGTCATCATCAGACCTCGCTTCAATCTCAATTTGATAGGGTTTATCTGGCTGCTCTGTTTTGACGAATGATATTAAGCACACTGGGTAACTGTTTGATTCTTCATTTGGCTTACAGCTAACTGCTTGGAGTTGCCATGCATTATTGATTCGAGCCTGACTTTTAAGCTGATGTAACGCTTTGTCGGCATTCTCGTATTGCCGTTGCTCAAATTGATTCATGAATTCTCCTCTTGGGGTTACTGAGTTAAAACAGTGTCGCGCATACATCATGTGCGCGCTCTATCCCAAGTCAAATTGGGGCCGTCCAAAGATAATGAAACCGCGTTGAGGACATTGCGCCCGATGATGCCCCACTCCTGTTCGGCGATTAAAAACTGACCGCGGAAGGTGAGGCCGAGAAAAATCATCTCGGCTCGGACGGAGTAAGCCAAACTTGTCTGACCTTCAAAGCCGGACAGTTCATAACTCCTGTCAGTGAGGAAGGCCACACCTAACTCGGTCATAACACTCCCCGGCAGAAGGGTCGCGTCAGAACCCGTATCCAAAAGCATCGGGATGCCTTCTTTCGTCGCCCCGTTCTCCGGGTTCCGGAGGGTTACAAGGGCCACGGGCGCGGGCGGCGAGAAACGCTGAGAGTCGTAGGCCGGCATCGGTTTACGATTCGACGATCTCTAACTCGAAATCCTTGATCTGTTCCGGGTGCGCGAGGCGCGGGCTGTAGAGATGTACGCGCTTCGCCTCAAGCTCTAAACCCGGGACGACGATGTAAACCTTCGTGCCCTCCGGCAGACGGACACCGGAGTCCAGCTTAATCTGCCCGTGCTCCACGACGCCTTCAAATGTTGTCGCACTCATCGTCCTCACCTCGATAAAAAATAGAGCGGCCCGGGTCAGATTGTAGCGAATGCCGCGCCGAGTGCGTCAATCAGCTCGTCAACGTTGTCCTTCGTCGAGATCAGCGGCATGCCCGTGCGGATGACGTTGCCGTAGAGGCCGCCTTTGCCGATGAGGACGCCGCGGCGGCGGGTCTCCTCGAAGACTCTTAAAAGGGCTTCGGGGGCCGGCTCTTTGGTCTCGCGGTCTTTGACCAGTTCCAAAGCCTGCATGAGGCCGAGGCCGCGCACGTCGCCGATGACGGGGTGCTTGTCTTTGAGTTCTTCGAGGCGCTGGCGCAAATAACCCCCGACCTCGGCGGCGTTGCGCTTGAGGTCTTCCTCTTCGATGACGCGGATGACGGCGAGGGCGGCGGCCATCGAGACGGGGTTGCCGCCGAAGGTCGAGAAGGTGAGGCCGGGGAACTTGTCGGCGACCTCGGGCGTGGCGGTGGTGATGCCGACGGGGGCGCCGTTGCCGAGGCCCTTCGCCGAGGTGAGGATGTCCGGCTCGACGTTCCAGTGTTCGACGCCGAACCACTTGTCGCCGGTGCGGCCCCAGCCGGTCTGCACCTCGTCGGCGATGAAGAGGCCGCCGTGCTTGCGCGAGATTTCGACCGCGCGCTCGAAGTAGCCGGGCGGGGGGACGATGAAGCCGCCGACGCCGAGGACGGGTTCGGCCATGAAGGCGGCGATCTCGCCGGTCGTTGAGGTCATGATCAAATCTTCGATGTCTTCGGCGCAGGCCAGCCCGCACTCCGGGTAGGTGAGCTTGAAGGGGCAGCGGTAGCAGTAGGGCGCGCGCGCGTGGACGATGCCGGCGACCTGCGGCGGGAGCGGCCGCCACGTCGAATGGCCCGCCGCGGAGAGCGCCGTGGCCGAGCGGCCCGAGTAGCTGTGGCGCAGGACGACGATCTCCTGGCGGCCGGTGGCGAGCTTGGCGGCGTGGATGGCCGTATCGTCGGCCTCGGTGCCGCTGTTGGTGAAGAAGGATTTCTTCAGGCGGCCGGGCGTGATCCCGGCGAGCTTCTCGGCGAGGTCGGACTGCGGGCGGTTGGCGTAGAGCGTCGAGGTGTGCTGGATGGTATTGACCTGCTCGATGATGGCCGCGTTGACCTTCGGGTTGGCGTGGCCGACGCTGACGGTCAGCACCCCGCCGAAGCAGTCGAGGTAGCGGTTGCCCTGGTCATCCCAGACGTGCATCCCCTCGCCGCGCACGAGCGCGAGCGGCTCTTTGTAGTAAGTAGCGACCGCGGGGAAGAGGAATTCCTTGTGCTTGCGCACCGTCTCGCTGGCCGCGGCTTTCGTCTCTGTTGTGCTCATCATTCTTCCTTCTCGATAGAATTTTTGATTTTAGATTTTTGATCGGCGATTGGGAGGCGAAGGCCGGGCTGCTACAAATCGCCGATCAAAAATCTAAAATCAAAAATGTCTCTGGGCGCGGTAGTTCTCCTCCCGCAGATTCTCGACCACGCCGCGCATGATCCCGGCGAAGCGGAGGCTGGCCTCGGCGTCGAGGTGGGTGGCGTCGGCGAAGTCTTCCTTCGTCCACGCGGGTTGCAAGACCTCGCGGGCGAAGTAGAGGCCGCGGCGCGCGGCGACCTCCTCGGTGACGGCGTTGTAGCGCGCGAGGTAGCCGACCAGCGCCTCGTCGTCCACGTGCGGAATCCACCAGCGCAGGCGGCCGCCGCGGACGTTCTCGCGGTCGAGCAGTTGCGGCACCAGAACCGGCTTCAGCCCCTGGCCCTCCGCGATTTGGACGAGCGTTTCGAGGTTCCGGCGGTAGAGGCCGAGCGCGCGGGCCTCGGCCTCCGGCGACGTGTCGGCCTGCGGCGGCGGCCGGCTGAAGGCGCACTCGGGGTAGAGTCCCGCGCGGCGCAAGGCCCAGACGGCCACCCGGCCGGAGGCGAACTTGTGCACGGGCGTGTCGGCGCAGAAGTTGTAAGAGGCGTAGAGCGACGGCGCGTGGTAGTCCGAGTAGTCGGGCGCGAGGCCGCGGACGTGCATGTTGCGCAGGTCGTTGTAGCCGGCGTGGATGACGAGGATGTCGGGCCGGTACTCGGGGACGACGAGCGAGAGCAGCGCGACGTGCTCGGCCGTCGAGTGGCCGAGCATGCCGAAGTTGAGCACCTCGAAGCGCGGGCCGAGCAGCTCGCCGAGCCGCGCCGGCCACTCCTGCCCGTCGGTGACGCCCGCGCCGTAGGTGGTCGAGCCGCCGACGGCGACGACGCGCACGCGGCCGGACTTCGGCCCGATCTCCGGCCCGCGGAAGCCCTGCGAGTTGTGCGTGTAGCTGATGCCGCGGAACTCGACGTGCGCGTTCCTGCGCGGCGCGCCGACGAGGTACGGGTGCGGCTCGTAGAGCCGGCTCAGGTATTCGCGCTGGTCGTCGAAAGTCCAGCGCCGGTTCTTGACGTAGAAGGCGAGGACGCAGGCGGCCTCGACGCAGAAGAGGAGGAAGACGACGTAGCTGAGGCGCAGCAAAGCCTTCCGCGCCCCGCGCCGCCGCACCGAGAAGGCGACGACGGTCAGGGCGAGCCAGCCGAGGAACAGCAGGAGATAAACGCGGAGCATAAACTCGAAAGAAGAATTTTAGATTTTAGATTTTAGATTGGCGATTTTTGATTTAAAGGCGGGGAGACGGCCTCCTCTTTCAATCGCCAATCAAAAATCTAAAATCTAAAATTCTCACTGCCCGCCGCCCTCGCCGATGGCCCGGAGGCAGGGCTTCGCGGCCGAGGCGTCGGCGGCCTGGCGCGCGAGTTCGTTGGCGCGCGGGCCGGGCGCGATCTTGTCGGTCACGCAGACGCGGCCGGGCGCGAGGCGCGCGACGACGAGGTACGAGGTGGTCTTCTCGTAGTTGACGGCGTCTTCCTTCGCGTTGAAGCGCACGATGAGGGCGAACGGCTCGGCGCGCGCGCCCCGACGCCTCACGCGCCACTCGGCCCTCGCCCCGACCGAGGAGAAGGCCGGGCTGACGGTTGACCAGAATTCGAGCGGGTGTCGGCTGCCGTCGGGCCTCACGACCGTGATGCTCTCGCGCTCGTCGCCCTGGAGGTGGTGCAGCTTGTAGCCCGCGACGCCCGGGCAATCCTTCGTCCACGAGTAGCCCTCGTGCTCGAACTCGATGGTCTTGCACTTCGCGCCGTCGAGGTCGGTGTAGACGCTCCCGACCTTCTGCGCCGCGGCCGACGCCGCGCACGCAGAGAAGACGAAAATGAGGAGCGGCAGTCGCTTCAACATAAGAGCAGTGGTCGGTAGAAAGACCTGCGCCGGCCGCCGTCCGGTGTCAGCGCCGGCGCACGCGGTTGCGGGGCCTACTACTTACTGTCCACTTCAGTACAGATTCCCCTCGCGCTTGCGGCCGGTGTAGTCAACGTAGACGACCTTCAGCTCGGTGTAGAAGTCGAGGGCCGCCGAGCCTTGCTCGAAGGCCCCGACGCCGGTGGACTTGATGCCGCCGAAGGGGACGTGGGCCTCGCCGCCGGTGGTCGGCGAGTTGATGTGCGTCATGCCGGTCTCGATCTCATCCACGAAGCGGAAGACGCGCGTCGCGTCCGAGGTGAAGATGGAGGACGAGAGGCCGTACTCCGAGTCGTTGGCCCACTGCAAAGCCTCTTCGAAGTCGCGCACGCGCATCACGGAGAGGACGGGGCCGAAAATCTCCTCGCGCGCGATGCGCATGTCGGGCGTGACGCCGACGAAGACCGTCGGCTTGATGAAGTAGCCCTTGCGCAGGCCCGGCCCGTCGGCCGGCGCGCCCCCGCACACCAGGCTCGCCCCGTCCTCGCGCCCGATGTCTATGTAGCGCAGCACCGACTTGAACTGCGCCGCGTCAACAATCGGCCCGACCTCCGTCTCCGGGTCGGCCCCGTCGCCGAGCCGCAACGCTTCGGCGCGGGCGATGACGCGCTCGATGAAGTTGTCGGCGACGCGGTCAACGACGATGGCGCGGCTCGTCGCCGTGCAGCGCTGCCCCGTGGAGCCGAACGCGCCCTGCACGGTCGACTCGACGGCGAGGTTCATGTCGGCGTCCTCCAGCACGACGACCGGGTTCTTGCCGCCCATCTCGCACTGCACGCGGACGCCGCGCCGCGCCGCCTGCTCGTAGAGCCTGACGCCCACCTCGTTCGACCCCGTGAACGAGATGGCGCGCACGGCCCCGTGGCTGACGATCTCGTCGCCCGCCGCGGAGCCGGAGCCGAGGACGAGGTTGAGGACGCCGGGGGGCAGGCCGGCCTCTTGGAAAATCTCGACGAGGCGGACGGCCGTCGCGGGCGTCAGGGTGGCGGGCTTGAAGACGACCGTGTTGCCGGCGACGAGCGCGGGCGCGAGCTTCCAGGTGGGGATGGCGACGGGGAAGTTCCACGGCGTGATGACGGCGACGACGCCGTGCGGCTGCCGGACGGTGTAGGCGAAGTTCGCGGGCAGCTCCGAGGGGATGGTCTCGCCGTTCATCCGCCGCGACTCGCCGGCGCAGAACTCGGCGACGTTGATGGCGCGCTGCAACTCGCCGCGCGCCTCGGCCAGCGTCTTGCCCTCCTCGCGCGTGAGCAGCGCGGCCAGCTCCTCCTTGCGCTCCTCCAACAGG
>JALZHT010000858.1 GCA_030860645.1 Acidobacteriota bacterium | reverse complement strand
GTTCTTTTTTAACTGTGTCTCCGCGCCTCCGCGTTTAATCTCGGCGGGAGCTTTTCTTTAACCCTAAACTCGAAACCCGCTACCCGAAACTTACGTGTGCGCGGCGAGGCGCGCGGCGATGACCGACTTGGGCTGCGCGCCCATGAGGCGGTCGACGAGTTGGCCGTCTTTGAAGATGAAGAGCGTGGGGATGCTGCGGACGCCGAACTGCGCGGCCGTCCGCGGGTTCTCGTCAACGTCGAGCTTGGCGACCGTGTAGCGCCCGGCCGACTCGGCGGCCAGTTCGTCCATGACGGGCGCGATCATGCGGCAGGGGCCGCACCACGCCGCCCAGCAGTCGAGCAGGACGGGCCGCGCCCGCGAGGCTTCGAGCACGTCGCGCCCGAACGTCGCGTCCGTCACCGCCAGCGGCTTCCCGCCCCCGACCGACTCGCCCGCCGCCCCCAACTCCGCCCCGCACCTGCCGCACACGGGCCGCCGGCCCGCCGCGGCCGCCCGCTCGTCTACCCGGTTCTTCGCGCCGCAGTTCTGACAAGTCACCACCGCCATCGCCAAACCTCCTCCGACCGGCCTCCGTCCGCCCGCGAGTTTGGCACAACTCCGGCCCGCCGCGGAAGCCGGCCTGTTCGCCCGCCCTGCCGTTTCGTTGTAAGATGCCGGGGTAAATTCTCCCGCGACAATCCGCTCAGCGAAGGAAGTTTTAGAACACGATGCGTCAGCCGCGCTCGCAGTCTCTCGCCGCCGTCACCTCTCTCGTCTTCCTGGTTTTCGCCGTGGCGCACGCGCGCGCGCAGGGCGACGTGCGCGCAGGGAGTGCCGCGCCCGAGATCAATTTCACCGTCTCGATGCCGCGCCCGCACACGCACCTGCTCGAAGTCGAGACGCGCCTGCGCTACGCGTCGGCGGCGCCCGCGGCCGTCGACCTCGTGATGCCGGTCTGGACGCCCGGCTCCTACCTCGTGCGCGAGTTCGAGCGCCACGTGCAGGACTTCGCGGCGCAGGGCGACGGCGGCCGGGCGCTGCCGTGGACGAAGGTCAACAAGAACACCTGGCGGGTCGAGACGGGCGGCGCGCGCGAGCTGCGCGTGCGCTACAGCGTCTACGCCAACGAGCTCTCCGTGCGCACGAACGAGCTGAACGACCGCCGCGCCGTCTGGAACAACGCGGCGCTGCTGATGTACCCCGACGGCCACCTGGCCGCGCCCTCCACCCTGCGCGTCGCGCCCTTCGGCAACTGGAAGGTGGCGACGGGGCTGCCCGGCGTCGCGGGCGAGCGCCACACCTTCCGCGCCGAAAACTTCGACGTGCTCTACGACTCGCCCTTCCTGGCCGCCGACTTCCGCGAGGTCTCCTTCGACGTGCGCGGCGTGGCGCACTGCGTCGTCTTCGACGGCCCGGGCAACTACGACCCCGAGCGCGTCCGGCGCGACGTGAAGAAGGTCGTCGAGGCCGCCGTCGGGATGATGGGCGACGTGCCCTACCGCGACTACACCATCCTCGTCGTCCTCGGCCCGACGGGCGGCGGCGGCCTCGAACACCTGAACTCGACGCTCCTCACTTGGCGGCGCTTCGGCTTCTCCGCCGACTCCGACTGGCGCGACTTCCTCACGCTCGTCGCGCACGAATACTTCCACCTCTGGAACGTCAAGCGCATCCGGCCCGACGCCCTCGGCCCCTTCGACTACACGCGCGAGAACTACACGCGGCTGCTCTGGGTCGCCGAGGGGGTGACGAGTTACTACGAGAGCCTCCTGCTGCGCCGCGCCGGGCTGATGACCGACCGCCAGTTCCTCGACCTCCAGGCGCGCGCCTTCCAGTCGTTGCAGAACACGCCGGGCCGGCTCGAACAGAGCCTCGAAGAGGCGAGCTTCGACGCGTGGGTCAAGTACTACCGCCAGGACGAGAACACCATCAACTCGGCCGTCTCTTACTACGACAAGGGGGCCGTCGTCGCGCTCCTGCTCGACCTCGAAATCCGCCGGCGCTCCGACGGCCGCCGCTCGCTCGACGACGTGCTGCGCCAGCTCTACGAGGAGTTCGGGAAGCGCGGCCGCAACTACACGCCCGCCGACTTCCAGCGCGTCGCGGAGCAGGCGGCCGGCGGGAGCCTCGAAGAGTTCTTCAAGGCTTACGTCCGCGGGCGCGAGGAACTGGACTACAACGCGGCGCTCGACGCGGCGGGCCTGCGGCTCGACACGACGGGCGCGGGCCAGCCCGGCGGCCCCGCCCCCGCGCGCGCCTACCTC
>JALZHT010000857.1 GCA_030860645.1 Acidobacteriota bacterium | reverse complement strand
AGGCCGGGCAGTGCGCCCGGCCTCTTCCTTTTTGTGTGAATCCGTTTCCTCTTACTTCGCCGACGAACCGCTCGAAGGGAGCAGGTCGAAGTGTCCGACCTCACGGTTGTGGCTGTCGAGGACGCCCATCACGTCGGAGGTCTCTTCGAGCATCTGCTTGGTCATCGCGATGGAGTCGGAGAGCTGCTCGAAGTCGAGCGAGGAGACGCGCTCCGGGGTCGGCAGCGTGACGACCTGGTCGTTGACGAGGCCGAAGAAGTTCTCGATGGACTGGAGCTGGCCCTCGACGAGCTTCACCGAACGCTCCAACTCGGCGAACTGCGCGAGCCGGCGGCGGAGGATTTCGACGTTGGCCTGCTGGATGCGGCGCGAGCGGTCGTCGGGCGAGTTCTCGACGGCGCGCTCGGCCTGCGTCAATTGGTTCTGCACGGCCTGCCGGTTGATTGAGCGCAGGTGGTGCTTGCGTCGGCGGTACACGTCGAGGAGGTCGACGAAGTCTTCCCAGCGCTGTTCGAGGCTGCGGATGTTCGTCGGCAGGTCTTTCGCGCCGGTGAACTTGACGTAGTTGTCGAAGATTTTATTCTTGAGCCACTGGAGGTAGAGCACCGCCTCGCGCTCGCGCGGGTCGAAGCTCTCGATGAGGCGCTCGCGCTGCTTGGCGCGCAGCTCGGCCAGTCGCTTGCGGTTGCGGCCGTCGACGAGGCGGCGGTAGATGTTGCTGGCGGGCACGGTGGCGAGGTACGCCCCCTCGGCGACGAGCGCCGCCGCCAGCGGGATCGGGTCCCACAGGTAGGCCGCCGCGACGGCGAAGCCGGCCAGCCCCCAGAAGTTGACCGGCTCCATCACCGCCTCTTTGACGTATTCGAGACTGAGCTTTTTAGTATCCGCCATAAAACTTACTTCGGATCACTGCGGCCCCGCTGACCGAACTCACGCGCCCGGCTCGCCGCTGGGGAGCGCCGGCGTCTCCTGCTGCCCCGCCCCGATGAGGCCCATGCCGCGCTTGTATTCGAGCAGCTTGTCCTGCAACTGCATGTCCATCGCCTCGCGCTCGATCTCCTGCATCTGCTGGTCGACGCCCGACGTGCCGAGCTGGAGCTTGGCCTCGGCGGTGGCGGCGCGGCGGTCGATCTTCTCGCGCATCTCGTTGAAGGTCGCGGCGTCGTCGCCGAGTTCGAACGAGGCCATCGTCTGCGCGAGGCTCTCCTGGAGCTTGGCCTGCTTCGACTGGTTGATGAGCTGCATGGCCTCGGCCGTGCGCCGCTGCATCTGGAGGATGTAGTTGTCGCGCGCCTTCCGCGCTTGGTCGGATGCGCGCGAGGCGTGTTCGAGTTGCTGCCCCGTCTTCTGGAGGTCGAGTTGCGCCTGCTGGAGCTGGCCGATGTAGGCCGTGGCGATGTCGTCGCGGTTCATCTTGATGGCGGCCTTGATCTTCGCGTCGAGGTCAACGACCTGCGTCTCCAGCCGCTCCTTGCTCTTGGCGAGCAGGCGCTCGGTCGCCATCACCTGCGCGACCGAGTTGTTCAGTTCGGGGACGCGGTCGCGCATGTCGCGGATCGTCTGCTGTAGGATCAACTCGGGGTCTTCGGTCCTCTCCACGATGCCGCCGAACATGGCGCGCAGTGAACGCTTCAGCCTCGCCCACACACTCATCTTTTCTCACCCCTTCGGCCGCCGCCGCGCGGGACGCGCCCCTCGTCGGCCCCGCAAATTTGTGCCCCGAAAGATGACCGCGCTCCCGGGTTCGAACATTGTACGTCCGCCCGACCTGCCGGGTTCTAACGACCCTCACCGGGCAAAAACCCTCTCGGTTCGCGAGTATAACAGGGTTTCTGCGCGGAGAAAACAAAGGACAGGAGACAGCAGTCAGTAGTCGGTAGCCAGTAGAAAAACCCTCGTCGGCGAGTCGTTCCGGTGTCGGCTTCGGCGACATCGTGCGGGGCCTGCTGGCTACTGTCTACCGTCTACCGTCCACTGAATTTCCCTATGTCGCGGCGGTAGTGGCAGCCTTCCCAGTGGATGCGCGCGGCCGCCTCGTAGCAGCGCGAGAGGGCGCGGTCGAGCGTCGCGCCGGTCGCGGTGACGCCGAGCACGCGGCCGCCCGCCGTGAGGAAGGAGCCGTCCGGGGCGCGGCCCGTGCCGGCGTGGAAGACGCGTACGTCTTCGAAGCGCGCCGCTTCTTCGAGGCCCGTGATGCGCGCCCCGGTCTCGGGGCGCTCGGGGTAGCCGCGCGCGGCGAGCACGACG
>JALZHT010000856.1 GCA_030860645.1 Acidobacteriota bacterium | reverse complement strand
CCAGCATCCACCGCCCACCGCACCGGGAGCGGTTTAATACCCAAAGCGGCGAGGTGTCGGCCAATCGCCACTTCCGCCCTCTCTCTGTCTACGGCGAATGTCCCGTAGTCAATCCGGAGCACGCGGGCGAGCAGCGCCTCCGCTTTCGCCCCGACCGAGGTAGTCGCCATGATTTCACCTCCGAAATTAATCCAGCGGGGCGTGTGCCCGCTTCGCGTCCTCCCGGCGCAGCCACTCGGTCAGCGCCGCGTCTATCGTCGCGCTCGGCGACGGTGACGTACTCGTCTAGGTTGAACCTGCCCGGCATCGCCGCCACCTCCTTCAGCGCGCGGACGGGGCCGCCGCCGCGGCCTTGCGCGCGCCCTTCTTCGCCGACTTCTTCGCCCCGGCGGCCGGGAATTCGAGCTTGAGCTGCTCCGCCCCGATCTCGACGAACGTCTTCAGGTTCGGCCGGTAGAGGCCGCGCCGCTTCAAGACCTCGCCGAACTCGACCACGTCGGGCTTGCGCTTGACCGGCGTCCCCTTATCTTCGTGGAGCGCGCAGCGCGTGACGTAGTGGTCGAGGTACGCCTCGCGCTCCTCGGGCTTGAGGACGCGCCAGACGTAGGCGCAGACGACGACGCAGAAGTAGTCCTCGGCCTCGCCGCCCGGCTCGCGCGAGAGGAAGGCGTTGAGTCCCTTGACGACTTTCGTGTCGCCGAACTCGTACCCCTCGTCGGTCTTGAAGGCGGGCTGCGGCGCGCCGTCCTTGTCCCGGTTCTCGGCGAAGACGAACTCGACGCGCGCGCCCCGCAGGTGGTGGTGGTGCTCGTTGATGATCTTCATGCCGAGGTTCCCGACCTCGGCGGCCTCGACGTACTCTATGGGCACGGCTGACTCCTTTCCCCGCACTGCAACGACTCCAGGCCGTCGGCGATGATCGCGCGCTCCCCCTCGCCCGACGTGCGCGGCAGCAGCTCCTCCTCGGCCCACCGGACGACCTCCCCGCGGGGCCTGGCATCGCAGGCCCCGGACTCGGCGAGGGCGAGCTCGCGGAAGAAGTCCTCCCACTGGCGGCAGAGGTTGAGGTCGCGCGAACCCGCGCAGGGGTCGCCCCCGCGGACGCGGGTGTCCGAATCCGACACGAACTCCCGCGCCATGATGCGGTCTCTCACCAGGGCATCGTAGATGGCGGCCCGCGGCTCCTGCGCGGGCAGGAGGAGGAGGGCTAAGAGTAGTGTGAGCATCGGCGTCTCCTTCCGAGGTGGTTGCGTTCGGTCAGGCGTGCGCGGCGCACCTCGACGAAGCGGCCGCGGAACGGGACGCCGGCCGCGGGGAGGCCCCCCTCCTCCCCGCGCAGCGCCGCCAGCTTCGCCTCGGCCAGCTCGATGGCCGGGGCCATCTCCCTGATCCTCACGTCGAGGCGCGAGCCGGGCACCGAGCCGCCCTGCCGGTGGAGCCGCCGGTAGCAGCCGAGCACGGCCTTGCGGCGGTCGATCATGCGGGCGAGCAGGTCGGGGTCGTCCGTGCGGAAGTAGAAGTCCTCGGAGACGCTCTCCTGAATCTCGGTCGACATGGGAGACTCCTTCCTGCGCGTCAGAGCGCGGCGAGACTGACCTCGTGCTGTTCTTTGGCGAGGGGCGCGAAGTGGACTTCGCATAGGTCTTCACGGCCCGAGTAGTCCCTCAGCGCGACCTCGTGCGGGTAGACCGTCCGGCAGCAGTTGGAGACGGAGCAGGTGCGGACGAGCGAGTTGAGGCGGGCGACTTCGGCCTTCGCCTCGCCCTCGTCATGGAATGCTCGGAAGAGGGGCCGCAGTAGAACCTTGCCGCCCGAGGGCTGCCGCCAGTAGAGCTTGAAGGGGCGCTCGTCGTGGCGGAACTTGCTGCGCTCGTAGAAGTAGGTGGGCGCAGATTGTTGGTGACTGGCCGAGGCCCCTGTGCTAGAATCCGCGTTGACCATTTACAGACTCCCTTCTCTTCGGGCGGGCCGGGTAGCAGCGGCCCGCCTTCGCTTTTCTACTCGCCGCGCGCGATGGCCGCGTTCATCCAGAAGCCGGCCTCTTCGAGCTTGGTCAGCGCGAGCGCCTGCTCGCGCCCCGGCGGCGTGCTCTGGCAGACGGTGAGCGCGACGTGCAGGAGCAACTGCCGCAGCGCCTCGTAGCGCCCCTGCTGGTCGCCCTTCGGCGGGTGGTAGGTGAACGTGTTTTCGAGGCGCTTCCGCAGCTCCTCGCCGACGGCGTACTTGCCGCCGGGCTGCGGGGCCGGCG
>JALZHT010000182.1 GCA_030860645.1 Acidobacteriota bacterium | reverse complement strand
CGCATGACGAAGGCGCTCGCGGCGCGGGGGCTGGCGCGCCGCGAACACGAGACGCCTCTGGAGTTCGCGCGCGCCGTCGGGACTCCGGAAGTTCTGGCGATCACGGACGCCTACCACCGCGTGCGCTACGGCGGGCGCGGGCTGTCCCCTTCGGAATCATCAAGAGTCGAGGAGTGGCTGAGGCGGATTGAGAGTGAATCAATGGAGAAACGATGAACGCGGAGCGATGAACTGAGGAAGGGCGCCGGGTGTTGGGTGCCGGGCGAAAGACAAAATGCCTTCCCCAGCACCGAGCACCTGGAGCCTGGAATCCTCTTTTCGTTCATCGCTCATCGTTCCGCATTCATCGTCGGAGACGGTTGGATTTATTCATGAAGAAAGTCGGATTCATCAGTTTGGGCTGCCCGAAGAACCTCGTCGACAGCGAGGTGATGATGGGGCGGCTCAAGGCCGAGGGGTACGAGATCACGAGCGACGCGGCGGAGGCCGACACGGTCGTCGTCAACACGTGCGGGTTCATTGACGCGGCGAAGAAGGAGTCGGTCGAGGCGATCCTCGAAGCCGCGCGGCTGAAGGCGGGCGGGAGCTGCCGGCGTCTCGTCGTCGCCGGCTGCCTCGTCGAGCGCTACCGCGACGAGCTGCGGGCGGAGATTCCAGAAGTGGACGCCTTCATCGGGACGAGCCAGCTCGACGAGATCACGACCGCCGCCGACGCGCGCGTCAACACGCGCTCGCTCCCCGTCCTCCCGCTCGGCAACCAGACGGCCACGTACCTCTACGACGACTCCACGCCGCGCGTGCTCGCCACGCCGGGCCACTACGCCTACGTGAAGATCGCCGAGGGCTGCGACCGCCCCTGCGCCTTCTGCTTCATCCCGCAGATGCGCGGCCACTTCCGCAGCCGCCGCTTCGGCTCCGTCCTCGCCGAGGCGCAGCAACTCGCGGCGCGGGGCGTCAAGGAGATCATCCTCGTCGCGCAGGATTCCTCGCGCTACGGCGAAGACCTCGGCGGGCGGGACGCGCTGGCGCACCTCATGCGCGAGCTGTGCCGCGTCGAGGGCGTCGAGTGGGTGAGGGTCATGTACACCTACCCGACGCACATCAGCGACGCCTTCCTCGACGTGCTCGCCGAAGAGCCGAAGGCCGTCAAGTACCTCGACATGCCGTTGCAGCACGCCTCGCGCGGCGTGCTCAAACTGATGAGGCGCGGCGGCGACCGCGCCTCGCTCGAACGCCTCGTCGAGAGAGTTAGGAAACGTGTCCCCGGCGTCGCCGTGCGCACGACCTTCATCACCGGCTTCCCCGGCGAGACCGAGGGGGACTTCGAGGAGCTGCGCGCCTTCGTCCGCGGCGTCGAGTTCGACCGCGTCGGCGTCTTCACCTACTCGGACGAGGAGGGCACGCCCGCCTTCGACCTGACCGGCAAGGTGGACGCGAAGACGGCGCGCCGCCGCCGCGCGCGGTTGATGAGGGAGCAGGCGCGCGTCTCGAAGAAGAAGAACCGGGAGAAGGTCGGCCAGGTTGTCCGCGTGCTCTTCGAGGGCCCGGCCGTCGAGACCGACCTGCTCTGGCAGGGCCGGATGGAGACGCAGGCCCCCGACATTGACGGCTGCGTCCTCATCAACGACGCGCCCGAGGGCTGCCGCCCCGAGCCGGGCGACTTCGTCAACGTCCGCGTCACCGAGGCCCAGCAGTACGACCTCGTCGGGGAGATCATTTAGGGCATTTTTGATTTTGGATTTTTGACCGGAAGAACTGACCGGCGATTTCGTCTTTCAATCGCCAATCAAAAATCCAAAATCAAAAATTGTTTATGGCGCGCCTCAAAGAAACAAGCGACTCGCTGAGCCACCTGGTAGTCGAGACTCCGCACATCGTCGTGCCGCCGAGCCGACGGACGGCGGGCGACTACATGGCACTCGGCGTGGCGACGTGCGGGGTCGGCTTCATCCCGGTCGCGCCGGGGACGTGGGGTTCGGCGGTCGGCGTCGCGTTGTACGCCGCCCTCGTCTGGGCGTTCGGACGCGCCCGGCAAGACGCGCCCGCGCGCGAACTGCTCCCGTCGGAGCACGCGCTGCAAGTGGCCTTCACGTCGGCGCTCATGCTGGCGATCATCGCGGTCTGCCTGGCGGGGACGTGGGCGGCGACGCGCTCCGAGAAGCTGTTGAAGCGGAAAGACCCCGGCGCGGTCGTCGTGGACGAGGTGGCGGGCCAGCTCATCACGTTCCTCTTCGTGCCCTTCGGCAGGTGGGCGTGGACGATGGCCGCCGGCTTCCTCGCCTTCCGGCTGTTCGACATCTGGAAGCCGTACCCGATCAACCGGCTCGAAGCGTTAGAGTCCGGCCTCGGCGTGATGGCCGACGACGTGCTCGCGGGCGCCTACGCGGCGACGCTCATGTCGCTGCTCACGACAATCTACCTGCTGCTCAACTGAACGGAGGCGAGATGGACGAGACGAAAGACCCGAAACGGACGGAGACCGGCGCGACCCCGGAGCGCGACGCCGAGGCCACCAGCAGCGAGACTCTCAGCGACATCGAGGAGAGCGAGCAGGTGAAGGGCGGCGGCTCGACCGGCAGCCAGCTCGAAGGCTCCTCGCCGCGCCCCACCACCGAGGGCGGCGGCCGCGCCGACGGCAGCGACACCGGCGGCCCGATGTGAAAGAACAAGTAGCCGGTAGGCCCCGCGCGGGGCGCGCTGACGCTGAGACCCGAACGATTCGCTGACGAAGGTTTTCTACTGTCTGCTGACTACTGGCTACTGACTACCTTTTATGTCCGAGATTAAAATTTTCGTGTCAGACGACGTGAACGAGAGCGGCCTCGAACCCTTGCGGGCGGCGGGCCTTGTCGTGGAGAAGAGGACGGGGCTGAAGGGCGACGAGCTGGTCGAACGGCTGCGCGACGCCGACGGCCTCGTCGTGCGCAGCGAGACGAAGGTGACGGCGCAGTTGATGGAGGAGGCGGGGCGGCTGCGCGTGATCGGGCGCGCGGGCGTCGGCGTCGACAACATCGACGTGGCCGCGGCGACGCAGCGCGGCGTCGTCGTGATGAACGCCCCCGACGGTAACACGATGACCACGGCCGAACACACGATGGCGCTGCTGCTGGCGCTCGCGCGCCGCGTCCCGCAGGGCGACGCGAGCCTGAAGGCCGGGCGCTGGGAGCGGAAGAAGTTCGTCGGCGTCGAGCTGCGCGGCAAGACGCTCGGCGTCGTCGGCCTCGGGCGCATCGGGAGGGTGGTGGCGAGCCGCGCCCGCGGCTTCGAGATGAAGGTCGTCGCCTTCGACCCCTTCGTCGCGCCAGAGCGGGTGAGCACCGAGGAGATCGAACTCGCGTCGCTCGAAGAAGTCCTGCGCCGCGCCGACTTCCTCACCGTCCACGCGCCGCTGACGCCCGAGACGCGCGGCCTCGTCGGGGCGCGCGAGTTCTCGATGATGAAGGAGGGCGTGCGCGTCATCAACTGCGCGCGCGGCGGCCTGATTGACGAGCGGGCGCTTTACGCGGCGATCAAGGAGGGGCGCGTCGCGGGCGCGGCGCTCGACGTGTTCGAGCAGGAGCCACCGCCCGCCGACCACCCGCTGCTCGCGCTCGAAGAGGTCATCGTCACGCCGCACCTCGGGGCCTCGACGCGCGAGGCGCAGGAGGGCGTGGCGCTGACGGTCGCCGAGCAGATGCGCGACTTCTTCCTGACGGGCGCGGTGCGCGGCGCGGTCAACGTCCCGGCCGTCGGCGCGCAGGAGCTACGCGCGCTCCAGCCCTACATCCGCCTCGCCGAGAGGCTCGGCCGCTTCCAGGCGCAGTTGATCGACGAGCCGGTGCGCGAGGTCGAGATCGAGTACGCGGGCGAGGCCGCCGGCCTCGACGCCGCCCCCATCACGCGCTCGTTCCTCGCGGGGCTGTTGAAGAACGTGAGCGCGCGCGTCAACGTCGTCAACGCGCTGCTCATCGCGGCCGAGCGCGGCATCGCGGTGACGGACTCGTTCCGCCACGGCGTGACGGCCGTCGAGATGACCTCGCCCCTGCGCACGCACGTCCGGACGGTGTCGGGCGAGCACACGGCGTCGGGCGCGCTCTTCGGCCAGCAGTCGGAGGGGCGCATCACGGAGATCGAGGGCTTCCGCATCGAGGCGACGCCGGCCGGCCACATGCTCGTCACGCGCAGCAGCGACGTGCCCGGCGTCATCGGCCGGCTCGGCACCTGCCTCGGCGACCATGGCGTCAACATCAGCCGCTTCCACCTCGGCCGGCGCGAGCGCGGCGGCGAGGCGATGGCCGTCATCGAGACCGACGCCCCGCTCGCCGACGCCACCCTCGACGCGCTCCGCGCCTTCCCCGAAGTCTTCTCCGCCCGGCAGATCGAACTCAACGACAAGTAGGCGGAAGAAGTAGGCGGCAGCCGGAGGCTGTTTGGTGAAGCCCCTTCCGGGGGCTTCTCTACTGTCTACTGTCCACTTCTTTCATTCCACGACGAAGTTGACGCGGCGCTTGGCGGTGGCTTTGGCGGTGCGGTCAATGGCGATGAGTTGGAGGGCGTAGCGGCCGGGGGGGAAGGTTTCGAGGGGGAGTTCGGCGGCGTAGGGCAGGGGGCCGCCGTCGAGCGGCTCGTCGGCTCTGACCTTGATGAGGGGCGCGGTGAAGACCGGCTGGTCGTCGCGGAAGACCTGCACCTGGAGCGCCACGTCGGGCCGCGCGGCCCCGCCCAGCGCGGCGTTGTGGATGAAGATCACGAACCTCATCGAGGAGGAGCGCGCGAAGCGGCGGTCGACGCTGAGCAGGACGCCCTCCGAGAGCTTCTCCGGCGCGAGCGTCTCGACGGGCTGCCCCGACGCGCGCTCGGCGAGGAGGACGCTGGAGAGCGTGAGCTGCCCCGTACTGAAGTCCGGAATCTCGACCCACTCCTGCGCGCTCCCCGTGCGCCCCGTCTTCTGGTCGCGCACGGCGACGCGCACCTGGTAGAGGCCGGGTTCGAGCTTGAACGGGTAGGTGTAGAGCATGCGCTGGCCCGGCGCGCGCGCCGCCTCGCGCGGGTCGAAGCCGAGCGCGTGTTTGAAGCCCGTCACGGTCTGGCCGCGGTCGTCGAGGACGAACCCCAGCAGGTCGACGGCCGCGCGCTCCGTGGCCGACGCGCCGAGGAGGTTGAAGGCCGCGCGGTCAAGCCCGACCGAGGCGGAAAGCACCGTCCCCTGCTGCGGCGTGTTGATGAAGTTGAGCGAGAGCGAGGTCGGGAGCGCCGTCCGCGGCCGGGCCGCACTGATGGCCGCGCGCAGCTCGCGGTCGGCGGGCGTCGCGGTTTTCGCGGCGGCCGACGGCGCGGCCTGCTTCGCGTCCTCGCGCTTGCGCTTCTTCTCCTCGCCGCGGGCGGCCTCCTCCGCGCCCCCGACGTAGAACCCGCGGCGGACGAGGACGTTCAAGTCTTTACGGTCGCGCACACCCACCTCGATGCGCCGGAACTTCTCCGCGCCGCGCCCGCCGCCCTCGGGCCGCCACGCCAAAAGGTAGTAGCGCGCCGTCTCCTTCAAAGCCCCCTCGACCGCCGGCCCCATCGCGTTCGTGTTGACGAGCGCGCGCCCGCCCGTGTCGGCGGCCAGCGTGTGCAGAGGCTCTTGCAACCCGCGCAGCTCGCCCGTCTCGGTCTGCGTCAGCCGGCCCGTCGGGTCGAAGGCCCCGGCGGAGGTGGCGTCGGAGAGGCCGGAGCGGAGGCCGGCCGCATCCATCGAGTAGATGACGACTCCGGCGCGCGCCGCCGCGTCCGTGATGCGGCGCAGGCGGTCGCGCACCATGCCCTCACTCGGGTCGAGGTGGAAGCCCTCCGAGATGAAGAAGAGGATTTTGCGGCCGGGCAGCGGCGCGCTGCTGCGCACCGCGGATTCGAGAGCGCGGAGCGTGTTGTCGGTGAGGTGCTGCGCCTGCCGCACGATCTCGCGCGCGCGCATCGCCACCATGTTCTCCGCCTGCGGCCGCGGGATGGGCATGTCGCGCAGGAGGGCGTCGACGAAGAAGCCGGTGACGTTCGGGTCCTGCTGGCCGATGGCGATGGCGTGCGCCTCGCTCATCGGCGGGCTTTGACCGTCGCGCACGTTGTTGGGGAATGACTTGAGCCGCCCGGCGGCCGCGCGCAGCACCGCCCGCTCGCCCGTGAACTGCTGGAGGAAGCCGATCTGCCCGCTCGCCGAGGTGACGGCCGCCTCGTCGTTCTGCCCCAACTCCTCGTCAATGAAGCGCAGCAGGGCGTCGCGCGTGCGGATGGCGCTGCCGGGCGAGAGGTGGAGGTCGTCGACGAAGAAGAGGATGGTGCGCCCGCGGTCAAGCGGGAGTGCGA
>JALZHT010000855.1 GCA_030860645.1 Acidobacteriota bacterium | reverse complement strand
GGCCGCGGCGAAGCGCTCGCCGCGGACGGCCTGTTGCAGCTCCTGCGGGTCGAGCGGCTCCAGCGGCTCGGCCCCGCTTGACAGAGGTGATCCGGGACGGTTGACCTTCATCGCCTGTTCCCACTCGGCGCGGCCGAGGGTTTTATTCGCGCGCTACCCGCCGGCCCGGTTCGTCGCGGGCGAAGCCTCGGCGGCGGCCGCGCAGATCAGGTCGGCGGCTTCGAGCAGGGCGCGGGCCGTGCGGCTGTGCGGCGAGTCGGGGTCGGAGCCGATGACTTCGTTCAGCTCGGCCTCGGCCTCCTCGCGCCGCCGCTGGAACATCAGCGCCTCGGCGTGGTGGACGCGCGCGTAGAGGCTTTCGGGCCGCACGCGCAGCGCCTCCTCGCAGGCGGCCTGCGCCTCCCGGAAGCGCCCGCGCTGCAACTCGATGGTGCCGAGCGCGACGCGCGGCACGTCCGATTCGGGGAGCAGTTCCGCGACGCCGCGGAAGAGCGCCTCGGCCTCGTCGAGCTTGCCCGCCTCGCGGAGCACGAAGCCCGACTCCATCATCACCCTCAACTCGGAGTCGGACGGCCGGACCTGGTTGAGCCGCGTGAACACCTTCTGACTTCGCTCCTCCCCGGCGGGCGGCTACGACTTGAAGTTGTGCACCGCCGACATCTCGCCGTCGTGGCGCGCCTTGAGCAGGTTCGAGACGGTGGTGAACTCCTGCGTCTGCGTCTGCACGCGGTTCTGGATGGCGAGCATCTGGAACGACTGCAACTGCTGCTGGTGGAGCATCGACTGCATGCTGGTGTAGTCGAGGCCGCCGCGGTTGATGAACCCGCCGATGAGCGAGCCCGCGCCGGGCGCGAGGATGTTGAGCGCCGCGCCCGCGATGCCCCCGAAAATCTTCGAGAACTTGCCGGGCTGCTTCGGCGGCTCGGGCGGCAGGGCCGAGGGCAGCGTCGTCGCCGGCTGCTCGACTTGTGTGCGGTTGATCATCGCGTCGCCGTTCGCCATTTCGTTACCTCCCCCAAATTCGTGTGGCCGAGTGAATTAAACCGGCCGGGCGCGGCCCGCCTGGGGTGCGGCGCGGCCGCCCTCGCCCGCCGGAAAGATTCCCGCTTTCGCCCAGGTTATCGGCGGTTCGCGGAAAAAGTTTCCTCGAAGTCGTAATTTTTTTTAAAGTTTCGAGTTCCGGGGATTTTTGATTTTAGATTTTTGATTGGTGATTGGAAGAGCAGTCCACCTGTCTTTCAAATCAAAAATCAAAAATCGCCAATCAAAAATCTTCCTCACTTCGCCCCGCCCTCGCGCCTCATTTGTTCGAGGTCGCCGAGGAACTTGAGCGTCAGATCGACGGCGCGGGCGGCCCGCGCGGCGCGCTCGGCGTCCTCCTTCGGCCCCTGGCGCACGACGCGCTCCAAGTCCTGCCCGGTGCGCGCGAGACGCCCGCGCATCTCTTCGAGGGCGCGCGCGTCAGCCTCGTCGAAGAGCTTGCCGAGCGAGGGGTAGTTGAAGACCGAGCCGAGGTCGGCGGCCGCCTCCGACCCGCGGGCGTCGCCGCCCGAAGAGTTCTGCCCGGCGTCTCTGCCAAAGGTGTCCATCTTGCCTCCTCCGGGGCGCGCGGTTCACTTTTAGTTAATTCTGGATGGGGTTAACAATGTGATAGTATTGGGCCTCGCCCCCACTGTCAAACCATAGACGCGCGCGGGCGGCCGGGCCGCCGGGTTTCGCCGTCCCCGCGCCCGGAGGGATTTACGAAGTGGCTCCGATGGCCGGGAACGCACCCGCGAAGCGCATGGCGATCAGACTCATCATCGAACGGCAGGGCGCGCCCGCCGACCAGCGTACGTTCGACGCCGAGATCGTCACCATCGGCAGCGACCCGGCCTCGTCGCTGGCCCTCCCCGACCCGCGCGTCGCGCCCGAGCAGGCCATCATCCTCAGCGAGGGCGGCCGGCTCCTACTCATCAACCGCGCCGAGGGCACGCGCCTCAACGGCGAGCCGCTCGCGCGCGAGGCGCGGCGCACGCTCTCCGAGGGGGACGCGCTCCAGATCGGCCCTTTCTCTGTCCGCCTCGCGCCGGGACAGGACGAAGAGGGCGGCGAGCGCCGTTCGCCGACGCCCGTCACGCGCGAAGCCGAGGCCCCGCCGGAAGGCCCGCCCGCGGCCGAGGCGGACGCCCGGCCGCGCAGTTTCGCCGCCATCCTCGACAGCCTGCGCACGGAGGAGGACAGCTTCTACTTCGAGATCGAGTCGGCGGG
>JALZHT010000854.1 GCA_030860645.1 Acidobacteriota bacterium | reverse complement strand
GTGCGGGCCAGCGTCATCACGCTCCCGCCCGCGAGGTTGTGCGAGTTCTCCAGGGCGAGCAGGCGCGTGCGCGCGACGTAGTAGGGCGCGTCGTTGGCGTGGACGGCCTGTTCGATGTCCGACCACGAGAGGATGCCGGAGCCGTCGCCACTCTTGACGGGCCGCGCGAGCGCGCCCGAGACGGCCGACATGGCGGCCATCTCGTAGTTGTAGATGTGGCCGCGCTCCTCGATGACGACCTCGGCGCCCGGCTCGGTGTGGAGTTTGACGGCGATCTGGTTGCCCATCGAGCCGGTCGGGACGAAGAGCGCGGCCTCCTTCTCGAAAATCTCGGCGGCCCGCTCTTGCAGGCGGTTGACGCTCGGGTCTTCGCCGTACACGTCGTCACCCACCTCGGCCTCGGCCATCGCGCGCCGCATCGCCGCCGTCGGCCGCGTCACGGTGTCGCTGCGTAAATCAATCATAAAATCAGTTTCGAGTTGCGGGTTTCGAGTCGGGGGATTTTAGATTTTCGATTGGCGATTGGAAGACGACAGCGCCGGCCTCTTCTTCAAATCAAAAATCGCAAATCAAAAATCTAAAATCCCCCGACTCGAAACTTCCTTTCTATATGAAAGCCGCGAAGACCTCGTTCGAGAGCAGCGCGCCCTGCGGCGTGAGGCGGAGCACGTCGCCTTCGAACTCGACGAGGCCGGCGTCGCCGAAGCGGCGGAGGTCGTCTTCGTACTCGGCGCGCACGTCGCGGTGGAACCGCGCGCGGTGCTCCTCCAAATCCACGCCGCGGCGCAGGAGGCGGAGGCCGAGGAAGAGCGCCTCGGCGCTCGCCTCGCGCGTGTCGAGGCGGTTGCGCTCGACGACGGCGTCGCCCCGCCCTTCGATCAGTTCGACGTAGCGGCGCGGGTCGCGCTCGTTCGACCAGCGCGTGTGGCGGCCGTCGAAAGAGTGCGAGGAGCAGCCGAAGCCGTAGTAGGGCGCGCCCGTCCAGTATTTCAGGTTGTGGCGCGACTCGCGGCCCGGCCGGCAGAAGTTGGAAATCTCGTACTGCTCGTAGCCGGCGGCGCGCGTGCGCCCGACGAGCAGTTGGTACATCTCGGCGGCGAGGTCGGCGTCGGGCGTTTCGTAACGGCCCTGCCTGATCTGTTCGGCGAGCGGCGTGCCCTCGTGCACTTCGAGCAGGTACAGCGAGAGGTGTCCGGGCCGCAGCGCCAGGGCCTCTTCGAGGTTGCGCGACCAGGCTTCGAGCGTCTGCCGGGGCAGCCCGGCGATGAGGTCGAAGCTGACGTTGTCGAAGCCGGCGTCGCGCAGGTCTCCGAGCGTGCGGCGCGTGTCGTCGGCGGTGTGCGTGCGGCCGAGCCTTTTCAGCTCGCGGTCGTCGAAGGTCTGCGCGCCGAAGCTCGCGCGGTTGACGCCGGCGGCGCGGAAGGCGCGCAAGGCCGCGGGCGTGACCGTCCCCGGATTCATCTCCATCGTCACCTCCGCGCCCGGCTCGACGCGGAAGCGCCGGCGCACGGCTCCGAGGAGGTGTTCGACCTGGGCGGGCGTGAGCAGCGAGGGCGTGCCGCCGCCGAAGTAGACGGTGTCAACGCGCGCGCCCTCTGCGGCGGCGCGGAAGTTCGAGACTTCGCGCGCGACGGCGCGCACGTAGTCCGCGGCCAGCGCGCCCTCGTACTGCCCGGTGGCGAAGTCGCAGTAGGAGCAGCGCGCGCGGCAGAAAGGGATGTGGATGTAGACCCCGGCTCGGCTCATCGCGGATGCCGCGGATTATAACACGCGGGGCCGGCGCGGACGCGCGCGTCGCCGGCGCGGCGCGGCGCGGGATGTACTGTTTTCAGAAGAGCGTGTATGACTTTAATGTGAGGCGATGGGAACAGCGGGCGGGCCGACGCGGAGGCGATAGTACCAATGAGGGGCGGACGCGGTGCGAAATCGGAAGAATTTATTTTGTACAACTCATAGTACCAACGGGGCGCGGCAATGGCATAAAGATTGACTCAACGTTAGTACCATTCGGAACCAAACTGGACGAACGCTCGGGACGCTCCGCAACGTCTCTCCTGCACGGAACTCTTCGGCGTTCGTCCGCACACCTAACTGACAACACCTACGTTGGAGGAAGATTCATATGGCAGACAACATGGAAGGAACTGGCGGTAGCCTTGGCGGCGGCGGCGGCACTGGCTCGTCGGGCGGCGGCGGCGGCTCGTCTTCGGGCGGCGGCGGCGGCCCCAAGTCCGGTGGCGGTGGTAGCAC
>JALZHT010000181.1 GCA_030860645.1 Acidobacteriota bacterium | reverse complement strand
GCTCGCGCCCGCGCGCGCGGCCACGGCCTGCCAGTCCTCGCCGGCCTCGGCCGTGACGACCCGCGCCAGTTGGTTGCGGCGGTCGACCGGGATGCGCTTGAGCATCGCCACGAGTTGCGCGCCGCGCTTCGGCGGGACGCGGACGTGGAAGGCCTCGCCCGGCGGCGTCACGTCGCGGCGCAGCTCGGGGTTGAGCGCGCGGACGTAGTCGAGGGGCGCGTCCGTCAGGCTCGCGATCAGGTGGAGGCTCGTCGAAGACGGCACGCTCACCGTGTCGTAAGCCAGCGGCGACATCCGCTGCACGTTGCGGAAGCCGTACCTCTCGGGGTTCTTCGCGATGAGGATGACCGCGAGGATGTTCGGGACGTAGTTGCGCGTCTCCTGCGCGATGTACGGGTAGATGGCCCAGAAGTCACTCGACCCGGCGCGGCGGATGGCGCGGTCGACGTTGCCCTCGCCCGTGTTGTACGCGCCCATCGCCAGTTCCCAGTTGCCGTGGTAGCGGTTCGCCAAAAACTTCAGGTAGCGGGCCGAGGCGCGCGTCGCCTTCTCGAAGCCGTTGCGCTCGTCGACGTAGGCCGTCTGGCGCAGGCCGAAGCGCGCGCCCGTGCCGGGGATGAACTGCCAGAGGCCCGAAGCCGCGGCCCACGAGCGGGCGGTTGGCCGCCACGCGCTCTCGACCTGGCCGAGCCACACGATGTCCTCGGGCACGCCCTCCTCGCGGAAAATCTTCCGCGCCATCGTCATGTACTGGCCCGAGCGCCGCAGGCCCGTCTCCATCGTGGCGCGGCCGCGGCCCTGGTAGTAGTTGATGAAGCCCTGCACGAGCGGGTGCGGGCGCACCTTGAAGTCGAGCGCGTTGATCTCGGCGTCGAGCTTGGCGACCTGCTCGTCGGAGACTTCAGACTCCTCCTTCGTCAGCTCGAACTTCGCCAGCACGTCGCGCGGGCTAGGCTCGAACTTCTGCTCGGCGAAGCCGACCTGCGGCGTCTGCACGTCGCCCTGCGAGGCCGGGATGACGGCCGCGCCGGTCGAAGCTAACTGCGTCGAGGGCGGGCCGGCCTGCGAAGGCACTTCGAGGCGGTAGACCCTCTCGACCAGTTGCATGTAGAAATTCTGGAGGCGCGGGTTCGAGCGCACGTCCATGCCGGACTTGAGGATGGTGTCGACCGACTCGTCGAAGTCGCGGCGCGCGGCCTCGCGCTTACCGTCCTTGAGGTTCAACTCGCCCTTGCGGAAGTAGTCTTCGGCGCGGTCAATGATGGCCTGCACGCGCGGGTCTTCGCGCTCGATCTCGCTGGGGACGTTACGAAGGTATGATTGCTGCTTGACCTGGGCCTGGAGCGCGGCGGAGGGCGCGAGCAACGACGCGAGGAGCGCGGCGTTGGCGACGAAGCGGGGGAGGCTCGTGTTCTTCAATCGTTGATCTCCTTTGCGAGATAAAAGCGAACCCACGATGGCGACCGGCGGCGAGGGGTCGCACGAGCGGCATCCACTAAAGTTCCGAAATGATAACCATTCGAGACGGAGACGGCTCTGCGGCGATGGGCCTCCGTGGCGGAGAGCAGAGCCCTCAGAAACCGCCGTGGAGGTTACCATACGCCCCCTTTAAGTGTCAAACTCCAATTCCCGCATCTCTATGCAAATAAAAGGCGAACCGGCCGACATTTCCTGTACTTTTTCGCTCCGCCGGAGGGGACAACTAAGATGCCCGAAGGGCCTTCGGGGTTGCGCCGCCTCCGGCCCCGAACCGGCCTAAACTAAGGTCTAGAGGCGGTCTCCGAGCGCCGGCTCAAGTTTCACCTGAGCTTAAATGACCTCCGGAGACCGCCTCTAAACATCGGTCAAATTAACTGACCTCTCGGCCGGCCTCAGACCCTCGGCGCGGCGGCCTGCGGCAGGCGCGGCGGGCGGTCGCGGACGGGCGGGGCCGCCTGCGGCGTCTTCTCCTTGAGCGCCTCGCGGAACACGTCGCGGACGTGGTCAACGAAGACGAACTGCATCTCGCCGAACAGCTCGCGCGGGACCTCCTCCATGTCGCGGCGGTTGAGCTGGGGCAGGATGATCTTCGCCACCCGCGCCCGCCGCGCCGCCAAAAGCTTCTCCTTGACGCCGCCGACCGGCAGGACGTTGCCGCGCAGCGTGATCTCGCCCGTCATCGCCACGTCCTTGCGCACGGCGCGCTGCGCCAGAGACGAGACCATCGCCGTCGCCAGGGTGATGCCGGCCGAGGGGCCGTCTTTCGGGATCGCGCCCTCTGGGATGTGGATGTGGAGGTCGAACTTCTCAAAATCCTCCTCGGGGATTTCGAGTTCTTTGGCGCGCGACTTGGCGTAGGAGTAGGCGGCCTGCGCCGACTCGCGCATGACCTCGCCGAGCTGGCCCGTCAGGACGAGCGCGCCCTTGCCCTTCACGCGCAGCGCCTCGATGAAGAGCACGTCGCCGCCGACGGCCGTCCACGCCAGGCCCGTCGCCACGCCGATCTGATCCTTCTTCAGAATCTCCTCGGGGAAGACCTTCGGCGCGCCGAGGAAGTCGTGGACGTTGCGCGGCGTGACGCGCACCACCTCGGTCTTGCCCTCGGCGATGCGGCGCGCGACCTTGCGGCAGATGGTGCCGATCTCGCGCTCCAACTGGCGCAGCCCCGCCTCCTGCGTGTACTGCTGAATGACGACCGAGAGCGCCCGCTTCGAGATGGCGAGGTTCTTGGCCGAGATGCCGTTCTCCTCGATCTGCTTCGGCATCAGGTGGCGGCGCGCGATCTCCAGCTTCTCCTCCTCGGTGTAGCCGGCCAGCCGGATGACCTCCATGCGGTCGCGCAGCGCCGCCTGGACGGTGTCGAGCACGTTGGCCGTCGTCATGAACATCACGTTCGAGAGGTCGAACGTGACGCCGAGGTAGTTGTCGCGGAAGCTGTTGTTCTGCTCCGGGTCTAAGACTTCGAGCAGGGCCGAGGAGGGGTCGCCGCGGAAGTCCGCGCCGACCTTGTCGATCTCGTCGAGCATGATGAGCGGGTTGTTCGTCCCCGCCTGCTGCAAGGCCTGGATGATTCTCCCGGGCATCGCCCCGACGTAAGTCCTGCGGTGGCCGCGGATCTCGGCCTCGTCGTGCAGGCCGCCCAGGGAGAGGCGGACGAACTTGCGGTCGAGCGCCCGCGCGATGGAGCGCCCCAAAGAAGTCTTGCCGACGCCCGGCGGGCCGACGAGGCAGAGGATCGAGCCTTTCGGCTTCTCCTTGAGCTTGCGCACGGCGAGCGCCTCGACGATGCGCTCTTTCACTTTCTCCAGCCCGTAGTGATCCTCGTCGAGAATCTGCTGCGCCTTCACCAAATCTAAATTATCCACCGACGCCTTCGACCACGGGAGGTCGGTCATGATCTCCATCCAGTTGCGCAGGGTCGCCGTCTCGGCCGCGTCCGGGTGCATCCGCTCCAGCTTCTTGAGCTGGCGGAGCGCCTCCTCCTCGGCGTGCTTCGGCATCGAGGAGGACTCGATCTTCTCGCGGAACTGCGCGATCTCCTCGGCCAGTTCGTTGCCCTCGCCCAGTTCGGTCTGGATGGCCTTCATCTGCTGGCGCAGGAAGAACTCGCGCTGCGAGCGGTCGATGTCGGCGCGCGCCTGCGTGTTGATCTCCTGCTGGACGGTGAGGACTTCGATCTCCTTGTTGAGCAGGTCGTTGACGCGGCGCAGGCGCGCCGTCGTGTCGGCGATGTCGAGCACGCTCTGCGCGTCCTCGACTTTCAGTTCGAGGTTCGACGCGGCGAGGTCGGCCAGGCGGCCCGGCTCGTCGAGGCTGGCGACAATCGCCATCACCTCGGGCGAGATGCTCTTGCCGAGGTTGGCGGCCTTCTCCATCGAGGCGCGCACGTTCCTGACGAGCGCCTCGACTTCGAGCGAGCGGTCGGGCGCGGCCAGTTCGTTGACGACCGCGAGGCGCGCCCGCAGGTACTCGCCCGTGTCGGAGACCTCCTCGACCTGGGCGCGCGTCAGCCCCTGGACGAGGATGCGGATGCGTCCGTCCGGCAGCTTCAGCATCCGCATGATGACGGCGACCGTGCCCGTCTGGTAGAGGTCTTCCCCGCCCGGCTCCTCCTTGTCGAGGTCTTTCTGCGAGACGAGGAAGATCATGCGGTTCTCGCCCAGCGCCTCGTCCACGGCGCGGATCGACTTCTCGCGCGAGACGAAGAGCGGCACGATCATGAACGGGTAGATGACGATGTCGCGCAGGGGGAGCACCGGCAGCGTCTCGGGCACCTGCACCTGCTGCTCGCCCCCGCCCTCCGGCGTCTCCAGGCTCTCTGTGATGTTCGTTATCTGAGGCATAAATTTATAAAGGCCGTAAAAAGGCCGTGAATCGTCAATCGTCAATCGTGGTCGAACTTGCTCCGGCCTGAGTGGTAAGTCGTCAGCCGGACGGACGGGCTAAACGATTTACGATTGACGATTTACGGCCTTTTTACGATTCACGATTTACGGCCTTTATCTTCTCACTTGTCACCCGTGACTTCAATCTTGTACTCGGCCCCGCGCCGCTCCATGAGCTTCGGCAGCCGCACCGTGAGGAGGCCGTCCCTCAGCTCGGCGGTGGCTTCTTCGGCGCGGATCGGCCAGCGCAGCGGGACGGCGCGCGTGAAGTGGCCGTAAGAGCGCTCGGAACATAGATGCGAGATGACGCCACGCGGTGCGCCCTTGCGCTTGCGGCCCCCGACGCGCAGCTCGCCGCCCGCGACCCGCACCTCCACGTCCGAGGCGCGCACGCCCGGCAGCTCCACCAGAACCGTCACGGCCCCCTCCGACTCGCACACGTCGACCGGCGGGAGCCACGCGCCCGGCGCGTCGAGCGCAGCCATCTCGGCCGCCTCCTGCAAGGCCGCGAAGAGCCGGCCGACGCGCGCCCGCAGGCGCTCCAGCTCGGCGCGCTCCAGAGACGTGCCCTGCACCAGACGCTTCATTCTCAAGTTCCGAGTTCCGAGTCAACGGAATTTTAGATTTTGGATTTTTGATTGTTGGTTGGAAGAAGGCGGCGGTGCTGTCTCCAATCGCCAATCACAAATCTAAAATTCCGTTGACTCGGAACTATCTTTTTGCCGGGCCGCCGGAGCGGGTGCGGACGAGGGTCTTGAGTTCCTTCATGAACTCGGTCACGTCCTCGAATTCAAGGTAGACCGAGGCGAAGCGCACGTAGGCGACCTTGTCCAGCTCCTTGAGCCGCCGCATGATCATCTCGCCGACCTTCGTCGTCGGCCGCTCGCGCTCGGGCGACTCCTGCACGTACTTCTCGACGGCGTTGACGATGCTGTCGAGCTTCGACGGCGGGATCGGCCGCTTCTCGCAGGCGCGCAGCAGACCGGCCATCACCTTGTTGCGGTCGAAAGGCTCGCGCCGCCCGTCCTTCTTGACGACCATGTAGGGGATTTCGTCGATGCGCTCGTAGGACGTGAACCGCCGCTCGCAGCGCAGGCACTCGCGGCGGCGGCGGATCGAGTCGCCCTCGCGCGACTCGCGCGAATCAACCACCTTGTCTTCCAGGTAGGTGCAGAAGGGGCATCTCATAGGCAATCTCGACGGGTCAGGATTCAAATGATTTTTGATTGTTGATTGTTGATTGTTGAGTGGAAGAAGGCGGCGGCGCTGTCTCCCATCGCCAATCACAAATCTAAAATCAAAAATCCCTTAACTCGAAACTCGGAACTCGGAACCCGAAACTTTATCCAGTTGCTCGCGGCCTCCCCCGGCTTGCTCCGCGCCGGCGCGCTCGCCGGACTCGACCGCGCCGCGCAGGCGTGCGAGGCTGACGCCGCCGCGCAGGAAATAATAGAGGCCGAAGAAGAGCGACGAGCCGAAGACGACGAGGTGCAGGACGATGGTCGCGGCGTCCGCCTCGCTCTTCCCCGTGCCGAGGTAGGCGACGAGGCCGTGGGCGGTCGCCGCGTGGTACGTCCCGGCCCCCGCCCCCGGCGTCGGCAAAAGCGACCCGACCAGAGACCAGCCCAGCACGAAGACCGTCTCGCTCACGCCGAGCGCCAGCCCGAAGGCGCGCAGCACCAGCATGTTCGCCAGCGTAATCGCCGCCCACAGGGCCGCCGTCCAGCCGACCGTCGCCGCCAGCTCGCGCGCGTTCGCGAAGACGCCGAGCGTGTCGGCCAACTGACTCAAAAGCGTCGTGCCGAGCCGGCCGGCGCGGGCGAGCGGCGCGGGCCACTTCTCAAACCCGGCGTCGAGCCAGCGCGTGGCCGAGGCCGCGTGACGGCGGAACCAGAAGAGGCCGGCGAAGCCGGCGACGGCCGCGGCCAGGCATATCGCCCCCGCCTCGCGGACGCGCCCGAGCGCGCCCTCCTCGACGC
>JALZHT010000180.1 GCA_030860645.1 Acidobacteriota bacterium | reverse complement strand
CCCTTAGCCCCCTCCGAGACGCCTTCGCGGAAGCGTACGAGCAGCTCGCCCTCGCGCCGCTCCGCATGCCCCTGTGACGTACGCGCGCGGCGCGCCGTGGCAGGAGTCGATCCCGACTTCACCGTGGCGAGTGCCGGGGTGAAGGGTACCGGGCACGTCAGGAGTGAACTGCAGAGGACTACACAAATCAGCCGGGCGCGTAGGGTGAAGGAGGGGCGGCGCATAAGCGTCTCCTCAGAGTCGTGGAGTGTGACGTGAAGCTCACGAAGGTGCGCCCTCCGGAAACTCGCGTGAGTAACAGACTGGCGAGGATTCTCGGAGCCGGGCTCGCCCTTAAGCCCCCGGTGCTTACAGTGACGACACTTTTTGTGTTGCTTTTTAAGCACATTCCACTAAGATATGCGGCCTGAGTCCGCGGGCCTTCAGAACACCTGGAATCTCTAACTCCTGTGAAGCACGAAGAGCACACAAGATTTATCAGGGAAGAGTACGAGCGGTCAGAGTTGTGGTCACGCAAAAGACTAGGCGCTTTTACAAACGTTGTGAGGGCTTCCCTGGAGCGTCGCCTTAGAAAGACTACGCTTCGCTCACTGCCTTTCGTGCTGTACCTGGAGCCCACCACCTTTTGCAACTTGAAGTGCCCGGCGTGCCCCACCGGTCTGGGGGTGCTCGGGAGGCCGAAGGCGCGGCTGAGCGTTGATGAGTTCAAGAACACTATTGATGCTCTGGGCGACAGTCTCTTCCTTCTGGTGATGTATAACTGGGGGGAACCGCTCCTGCATAAGAGATTCGCCGGACTCGTGAGGTATGCGGCCGAGAGGGGAATAGTTGTTCACGCAAGTTCCAACTTAAGCGTGCCGCTGACCGAGGCGCAGTGTCGGGACGTTGTCTCCTCCGGGCTACAACTGCTGTTAGTTGGGGTAGACGGGGCGACCCCGGATACTCACGCCCGATACCGGCAGGGTTCGCGGCTGCCTGTCGTCCTTGAGAACCTGCGCAAACTCGCGGCGGCGAAGAGGCAACTCGGCTCCATCTCCCCCCACATCGTGGCGGAATTTCTGGTTTTCAGCCATAACCAGCATGAAATCCCGGAATTTGAAAGGCAGATGGATGACATCGGAGTGTGTACCTACACGCAGGCGCCTCTGCTCCCGCCGGGTGATTCCTTAGAGATGGCGGATGGGCCGGCATTTGACAGGTATCGCCGACACCAGAGAACAATCGAGGCGTTGCGGAGAAAAGGGCGGAGCCTGAAACCGTGCACGTGGCTCCATTATTCTTCCATCATAAATCCGGGCGGGTCGATCTCACCGTGCTGCATGGTGAGCAACGAAGCATCCGACTTCGGCAGGGTGACACAAACCAAAAAACCCGCTGAGATGGGGCGCGACTTCCGGACACAATGGAACGGTCGGAAATATACCGCGGCGAGACGATTGTTTCGGCGGGAGACTGTGGCGCGGTGGGCTGCTAAGAACCTTCGTCTGAGGGAGCCGGACGGGATGGGACTCTCGCAGGCGCGCAGGGCGACCCCGATGATCTGCGCGGAGTGTCCGATACCTGAAGATGTTGAGGTGTGGAGCGATCTGGTGTCGGAGATGTACCAGGAGTTTACAATCGCTACCCGCCGCGCACTCACAGCTTTCGAGATACGGCCCGCCGCGAGGGCCGGCGTGAGGGCCGCACTCCTGGGCATCGCCAAACTTCTACAGTAAATTTAACCCGGTTCTTCAGCCGCCCGGCAGCCTCATCGCCGCGTCACCCTCTGTCAGATTGAATCGTCAGCGCCGGCCGTCAGTATGGCCGGCACGCCTTGCGCCAGACAATCAATCTTTTAAGGTGCAATGAGTTCCTCTGAGCCTTACTCGAACGAGATGACCCAGGACTGTTTGTTGATAGCAGACCAACCGGGCGAGGAATTGTTCCTGGCTTCAGATGGACGCCCCGTCTGGCCGGTGTGCACTGAAGAGGAAAGAGAGGCTTTATCTCAACTGGCGAGCCTGTTTGGTTTCAGCCTGAAGAGTGTGCCGCGCAACCCCGGCCGTGGGGTAGACGCCTGCACTGAAGAAGTCGTCGGGCTCGGCCGAGAGGTCGAGTTCCACGCGCAGCTTTACGCACACCTTACCGGGCGAAGGTTTAGGCTCTTCGAGACGTTCGAAGAGCTTGCGTCGGGGGGGAGCAGGCCAACCGTCTTGCTCACGCTTCACCAGCGGCTCACACCATCGGTCATGGATTACATGTCAACGGCCGACGCCGGCATGATTCCCGGAATCATTAGCGCCGACTCCTTAGACGCGCTGCGCCTGCAAGTGCTGCTTCGCTCTGCCGCGGCGAGCTTATGCGGCCCCGTCGAGATTCCCAGGATAGATGTTCAGCCGCTTCTCCCGGAGGGCGGGTTCTACGAACCGGGACGTGTGATTGTCGGCGGAAAAGCGTCACGCGACGCTTTAATCGCGGCGTTGAAGCAAGGCGCTGGAGTCTTAACCATAGACACCCACTCGGACGGCGTAGACGCCTACCTGGGGCCGGAGTTAACTCTCTGCCCGATGGATCGCGTACACCCGAAGGCGTCTACGGAGAAGGCACCTTTCTGCCACCCCACCGGAGTATGTTACCGCCATAAAATCCCCGTCACTGACGCGCGGCAAGCTAACCTCTTGTTTTCACCCGACTCCATTTCGGCGCGGGTGCTCATTCTGAACTCATGCCGGGGCGTCCTGCTGCCGGGCGGATTAATTGATCCTTTGTGGGGATTTGCTTGGCGCCTCTGTCAGAACCCTGCCATTGGGGCGGTGGTCATGACGTGTGAAATGCTGCTCCACCAGGCGCCGGTGAGTAACCCCTTATCGCGCGACATAGCCTCAGGCATGCCTGTCGGGAGGGCATTAGCGCAGTTCCTCGGTGCGCGCGAATCCCGGAGCCTGGGCCATCGGATGTGCCTCTTCGGCGACCCGCGCGTTCGCGCCACGAGCCGTGCCAGAAGGGGCCAGTCATCATTAAGAGAAAAGAGGCCGCCGCGAATAAAACGTGAACGGGTGAGCGGCAGCGACCGCAGCGATCTTGGCCTGCTGCGAGGCTGTCTGACCTACGGACGCCGGAGCGAATCGAAGACCCGTGCCAGGTTCGCCGCGGCGGCATTGAGGGCCGTCACGAAATATGAGTACGCGGCCTGGACGGGCGGCCAATTGGAGGGCGCGGCCACCGCCCCGGGGCCTAAGATGCGTCAGGCTGTCCTCCGGTATTTGCTCAGTCGAGGAGAGCTTTTCGAAGACTGGATAAAATTCGGCGCGTTCTACCGCGCCATCAGAGGTAGGCGCGGGTGCCCCAACTGCGGCGAGCCGGTAAAAAGTTACATGGCAAGTTTCCGCATCCCGAATGTGCCAGACCGCCGGCTGGACACTTGCACCTACTGTGAAATTATACAGGATGCGCCCGCAGGGGTGGATTTCAGCTTAACTGCGGTGGACGGTACAGCACTTCAAATCTCAGGCAAGCTCCCGACCGAGAATTGGACGGCGGGCATCATAACCACCTCCTGGCATGTGGACAGGATGTGGGAGTGGCCCGCGGGCCCTTCCGGCTCACCCGCGGTTGTGTACGAGCCCCCCGGCGGCTTACCGCCCCGGCAGGTTTACATCGCGGTTTTTATGCTCTGGGAAGCAAACGTCGTTTCGCTGAGGCTGCGGGCGCAAGGCGCGGGCGAACTGGAAAGGTTTCTGAACACCCCTTGCCCACTACTCGATGTAATTAAGAAGAGCTAAGACGCCGTGGCTCAGATCTGCTCGAAATAGCGCTTCCGTTCCCAGTCAGTGACGGCCGAGTCATACGCCTCTTGCTCAAGCTCGAAGAAATGAGCGTAGTGCTCCACCACTCCGCCTCCGAGCGCATCCTTCACGAATTCACTCGACCGGAAAAGCTCCGTCGCCGCCCGCAGCGTCGAGGGAATGCCGGGCAGCGACTTGGCCTCGTAGAGGTTGCCCTCGAAGATCGGGGGAGGTTCGAGCTTCCGGTCAATTCCGTCCGCCCCGGAGGCCAGCGCGGCGGCAAAGCAGAGGTACGGATTACAATCCGCGCCCGGAATGCGGCACTCTATGCGAAGCGTTTCGCCCCTCCCCACGACGCGAAAGCTGGCTGTGCGGTTGTCATAGCTCCACGCCAGCCGGGTTGGTGCCCAGGAGCCGGCCCGATAACGCTTGTAGGAGTTGATCGTCGGCGCATAGAAGACCAGGAATTCCGGGACGTGCAGCATCCAACCACCCAGAAACCACCGGAACACGTCGCTGCATCGAATCGGGCCGGCGCTCGACTCCCCGGCCATCGCATTCCGGCCGTCGCGCCACAGACTCAGGTGCAGGTGACAACTCGACCCCGCCTGCGAGGCATCGGGTTTTGCCATGAAGGTCACGCTCAGGCTCAACTGGTCGGCCACTTCCTTGAAACACTGCTTTAACAGGACGTGGCGATCTGCCATGGTCAACGCGTCGGTGTATCGCACGTTCAGTTCGTGCTGGCCCTTGCCCCATTCCCCTTTGGAAGATTCGACGGGAACCCCGGAGGCCGCGAGGTGCCGCCGGACCGCGCCGTTCAGACGCTCTTCCCGCGTGCCTTGAAGGACGTGGTAGTCTTCGACGTACCACCCGGCCGGCTCCAGTTCGGCGTAGCCGACCGCGGCGGCGTGGCGATAAGAGTTGTTAAAAATGTAATACTCCAGTTCCGAGCCGCACATGGCCTCGAATCCCGCCGAGCGAATTCGCTCCACCTGCTTCTTCAAAATGCTCCGCGGGGCGACTCCCACCGGGGTGTGCGAGTCGCGTTCCGTCACATCGCAGAGCACCACGGCCGTCTTATCGAGCCAGCTCGCCGTGCGCAGCGTCCCCATGTCCGGCTTCAGCCGGAAGTCGCCGTAACCTCGTTCCCAGTTGGCGAGCCTGTAGCCGGGGGCCGGCTCCATATTCATGTCAACGGTCAGCAGGTAGTCGCAGGCGTGTGTGCCCTCGGGCGCGTGATCGAGGAAAAAGTGTGCATCCAGCCGTTTGCCCATCTGCCGGCCGTAGACATCGGTAAACGACAGGACGACGGTATCAATCTCGCCCGCCTCCGTGCGGCTGCGCAGGTCAGCAATCGTCAACATCCCTGGTATTTTCATACGTACGAACGTTGTAGCTCTTTGGAAAGGGTCAGGGGTAGAAAGACGAGATGCGAAAAGATGAGGCCGTCGCCGGGGTAGTCTCAGAGGCGCGTCCGGAATCGCGGCACGCTATAGGACTGAACACATGTCGGACGGCAGACGCGGCCGCGCGTCGCCGTCCGACAGCACGGCAAACTCCTCCGCACAGGCCGTTAACAGCTCGTTACCTGAGAACGTGAGGACGCTGCGGCTGCGACGTTGCAACGAGTCGTTCCAGTACCCGTATCGAACCATCAATTCGTCTACCCAGAAGCGACTCACGCAATAGATGTTCTTTCTCCCGGTCAATTCGCGGACAGTGGCGGCGCCGGTATCCGTCCCGATGAAAAGCGCCGCATGATAGCTGATCGCGAGGGCTTCGACAACGTCGGTCGCACTCACGAACCCGCTCATGTAGTCGTGCCGCTCGTTGGGCGTGCCGAGGTAAACGAGCCGCATACCGGCGGGCGTCATCGCCTCGAGCTGACGGCACAACTCCCGGCGAGGCCACCACAGGAAGCCCTTCTCGCGCGCGGCGACCACGACGTACGACCCGGCGACGGGCCGGCCCCTAACGATCCGCATCAGCGGCGACTCGTCCGGCGTATAACCGCTACAACTGAACGGCAGAAACCAATCCGTGATGGAGTCGAATCCCTGCTCGGCCACGAAGAGGTAGGCGGGGCGATTGATACGATCAATCTCCCTGGTCGGAACAAGTAGCGGGTTCGTCTTCGTCCAATGAATGGCGGCTGGCACGAAGGCGAACCGCAAGTCCGGGAACGCGAGCGCGAACAGGCTCGCGACTTGGTGGGGCACCGTGCTCTCGACGAAGATCGTCAGCCGCTCGCGATTGATGCGCTCGGCGTCGGCCCACGCGTCGAGGCGTGTCAGATAGTGCAGGTAATCACCGATGCCGCCGCTCATCAACAAAGCCGGGCCGCGCTCGATCTTCGTCATCACCGTTAGTTCCTTTCCGTCAAATCCGTGGCCTGAAGACGCCCGTGAGAGGGGCTGTCGAGAGCTGACGGCGTCGCGGGCGGCCCGCCCGCGAAAGGCCCCTCGCCGGCATTACGTTCTAATCAAGAAATGCGCCCGTCCGCCCACGCCGTGCGCGCGGTGGGGGCACACGGCCGGCTACTCAACCGGCCGGTTTCGCTCTAGCCAATTGACGATAGCGGTTTCGAGG
>JALZHT010000853.1 GCA_030860645.1 Acidobacteriota bacterium | reverse complement strand
AGGGGCGGCGGCCCGCCCCTCCTCGAAAAATTCGCGTGCAATTCTATCGGCGTCCCGCGTATAATCAAAACTAAAAGATTTTATTTCGTCAATAACCATCTTTGATGATTTGCGATTTCGGATTTTCGGTTTTGCGATTGGGAGTCACCAGCTATCAGTCGTCTTTTTTGTCTTTGACTGACAACGGATGACTGAGAACCGACGACTCCCAATCGCAAATCGAAAATCCGAAATCAAAAATGTATTTCTGGAGCGTCAATGGAGATACGCCAACTGAGGGCCTTCGTTGCCATCGCCGAGACGCGCACGTTCACGGCCGCCGCCCAGCGCGTCCACGTCACGCAGGCCGCCATCAGCATGCAGATCCGCCAGCTCGAAACCGAGGTCGGCATCCCCCTCTTCGTCCGCACGCCGCGCCGCGTCGTCCTGACCGAGGCCGGGGATCACCTTTTGGAGCGCGCGCGGCTCATCCTGCGCGAGCACGACGCGGCGCTCGCCGAGCTGGCGGGGCTGGCCGGGGCCGAGCACGGGCGGCTGCGGCTGGGGAGCGCGTCGGGGATGGTCAGCGCCGACGGCCTGCCCGTCATCCTGAAGCGGCTGCGGAAGGTCTACCCGCAGGCCGAGGTCACGGTCACGTCGGGGACGAGCGAGGAGTTGGTGAAGAGGATTCTGGCGGGCGAGCTGGACGTGGCGTTCGTCTCGCTGCCGGTCGAGGCGCGCAACGTGGATACGGAGCTACTGAGCCGCGACCAGCTCGTCGCCATCGCCAGCCCGCGCCACCCGCTCGCCCCGCAGCGGGTCATCAGCGCCTTCGCGCTCGCGCAGGAGAAGCTCATCCTCGGCGAGCGCGGCGGCAACACGCGCCGGCTGATCGACGAGTTCTTCGCCCACGCGGGACTGCGGCCGAAGGTTGCGATGGAGCTGAGCCGGCAGGCCGCGATCAAGAACATGGTGGCGGCCGACATGGGCGTCGGCATCGTCCCGCTGTCGACGGCGCGCGAGGACGTGGAGCGCGGGCGGCTGGTGCGCTGGTGGATCGAGGGCGCGCGCATCAACTGGGAGATGGGCGTGGCACGCCTCAGCGGCGGCTACCTCTCGCCCGCCTGCCAGACCTTCATCGAACTCTGCCGCCGGCACTACGCGGACGCGGGCGGCGAGTCGGAGGACGGCCGCGCGGCGCGTCGTCAGGGCGCGAAAGCCCGCAAAGCGAAAAAGGCCGGGGCCGGGCAGAGATGAGGCAAGAGGCAAAAGCGAAAGCCGCCAGAGGCGGCTCAAACCGTAAGGCGCGAAATTTCTATTCGAGGTACTTTTTCATCAATCCGTCCCAGCGGCCCTGAGCTTTGAGGATCAGCTCGCAGACTTCGCGCACGGCCCCGAAGCCGCCGGGCAGTTGTGTGACGTAGTGGGCGGCGGCGCGCGTCTCGGGGGTGGCGTCGGCGACCGCCGCGGCTAGCCCGGCGCGGCGCATGAGCGGGATGTCAACCACGTCGTCGCCGACGAAGCAGACCTCCGACTCCTCCACGTCGGCCGCGCCCAGCACGTCCTCGAAAACCTCGACCTTGTTGAAAGCGCCCTGCCGGACGAAGGCGACGCCCAGATCGCGCGCGCGCCACTCGACGGCCTGCGAGGTGCGCCCCGAGATGATCCCCGAATGCAGCCCCGCGCGGTGCAGCAGGACGAGGCCGTGGCCGTCGCGCGTGTGGAAACTCTTCTCCTCCCCGCCCTCGACGAGCGTGATGCGCCCGTCCGTCAGGACGCCGTCGCAGTCCAGCAGCAACAGCTTCACCCGCGCCGCGCGCCGCTCAACCTCGGCCAGCTCAAGCATAAAAGTCAAAAGTCTGGGGTCTCAAGTCTGGAGTCTGGAACTTTGTCTTTGACTCCAGACTTGAAGACTCCAGACTGTTTTTATCTGACCTCGAAGAATTGGATGTCCGAGAGCTTCCAGCCGCCGGGCGTGCGGGCGAAGACGAGGACGGCGGTGCCGGCCTGTTCGCGGCCGAGCGCGCGGACGTTGAGCGTAACGTCGGCCGCCACGCGCCCCGTCTCCAGCTCCTCGGTGCGCAGCACGCGCGTCTGCCAGACTTCGAAGGCTTGGCCGAGGAGGCCCTTCGAGAAGCGCGACAGCTCGCCCGGCACGATGAGCGCGTCGATCTCGGCCTTGCGCCCGCTCAGGATGGCCGCGTCGAGCCGCTGGGCGGCGGCCCTAATCTGCTCGTCGGGGGCGGGCGCGGCGCCGGCGGCCGCCTCGGCGCGCAGC
>JALZHT010000179.1 GCA_030860645.1 Acidobacteriota bacterium | reverse complement strand
GTTAAAAGACCTTCCTGTCTTTAACTCGCAACTCGAAACTCGGAACCCGAAACTTTTTTAAAGCTCCTGCGCGGGCGGGTTCTCCGAGACGGCGGCGCGCGAGACGAGCGGGGGGAAGGCGTTGGTGGTGAGCCATTCGAGGTAGGGCGCGGAGACGTGGGTGACGGGGAGGGCGACGATCTCGGGCGTGTCGTAGGTGTGGAGCGAGCGCACCTCGCGCTCCAACTCGTCGAAGCAGGCGGCGGTCGTCTTGGCGAGCAGCAGGAACTCCGGCGCGCGGTGCACCGCGCCCTCCCAGCGGTAGACCGACTCCATCTGCGGCATGATCTGCACGCACGCCGCGAGGTGCGCCCCGACCAGCATCTCCGCCAGGCGCGAAGCCTCCTCCTGGCTCCCCGCCGTCATCATCACCACGATTGCCGCCGAATGCGCCTCTGCCACGGTAATCCCTCCAGAAAAAGTGCGGGATGCGGAGTGCAGAGCGATGAATTAAGAATCCGGGTTTTTATTCTGCACTCTGCACTCATCATTCTGCATTCTCTTCTTCTTCGTCGGTCGTGCCGGTGAGCGGGGTGGTGTCGCTGCCGAAGAAGGAGTCGTAAATCTCCTGGGCGCGGTCGAGGTCGCGCTCGTCAACGAGGACGAGCGCGCCGGGCGCGGTCGTCGAGAGCAGCGGCGAGAAGGCGTCCATGCCGCCCGACTGGACGGCCGCGCGGATGCCGTTCTGCGTGAGGATGTCGTGCACCATCTCGGCCTCGGTCGGCGACCCGACGTTGTGCAGCGGCACGAACCGCGCCTCGCTGTGATCCTTGACGGTGTTCTCCGCCGTCAGGCGCTCGACCAGTTCCGTGCCGTCGTCCGGGCACACGGTGATGCCCGCCTCGTACTCCGACTCGCAAACAGGGCAGAACATAAATCCCCCCGACGTGTTGAGTTGTTTGAATGAACGCCTTGCATTATAGGGGGAAAAGGAGAGGGGGGAAAGGGGAGGAGGGCGAAAAGCTTCGTGGGCCTTCCCTTTGACACGCTTCCCGCTTCCCCTTTCACCCACTGATCCGTGTTGCCGCCCGCTCGAAGGGTATCTCCTCGAAGTGGGTCATGCGCTTGAAGTCGCGGAAGCGCCGGTTGATCTCGTCGTGCGTGAGGCGGCGGACGCGGTCGGTGCCGAACTCCTCGACGTTGAAGGAGGCCATCACGGAGCCGAAGATGATGGCGCGGCGCATCGTCGCTTCGTCAACGCGGTCGTGCCCGGCGAGGTAGCCCATGAAGCCGCCGGCGAAGGTGTCGCCCGCGCCCGTCGGGTCGAAGACCGCTTCGAGCGGGTAGGCGGGGATGGCGAAGTAGGCGTCGGGCGTGAACATCGCCGCGCCGTACTCGCCGCGCTTGATGACGAGCGCGCGCGGCCCCCACGAGAGGATTTTGCGCGCGGCGCGGATGAGGTTCGGCTCGTCGGCCAACTGGCGCGCCTCGGCGTCGTTGATGATGACTACGTCGACGGCGCTGACGGCCTCCCTGACCTGATCGGGCACGCTCGCGATCCAGTAGTTCATCGTGTCGAGCGCGACCAGCTCCGCGCCCCGCACCTGCTCGCGCACCTCGCGCTGGAGGTCGGGCTGGATGTTGCCGAGGAAGACCATGCGAGAGCGGCGCGACGCGGCGGAGAGCTTCGGGCGGAAGTCGGCGAAGACGTTGAGCTGCGTGTCGAGCGTGTGGGCCGTGTTGAGGTCGAAGTCGTAGCGGCCGCGCCAGAAGAAGGTCTTCCCGCTTCCGACGCGTTCGAGGTCGTCCGTGTTGACGCGGTGCTCCTCGAAGACCGCCATCTCTGCGCGGCCGAAGTCGCCGCCGACGACGCCGACCACCCGCACGTCGGCGAAGAAGCTGGCCGACAGGGAGAAGTGCGTGGCCGACCCGCCCAGCATCTTCTCGCGCTTCCCGAACGGCGTCTCGACCGCGTCGAACGCCACCGAACCGACGACAAGCAAGGACACTTGGTTAGATTCTCCTGAGAATGGAATAAAAGTTTCGAGTTGCGAGTTTCGGGTTTCGAGTTAAAGACAGATTCTTTTAACTCAAACCCGCAACTCGCAACTCGAAACTTTTTTTACTGCTTTACCCCCCCGAGCCGGGCCAGAACCTCTTCGGCCTCCTTGCGGAATTTGCTTTCGGGGTAGCCTTTGACGAGGCGGGAGAGGTACGCCTGGGCCTCGCCGCGCAGCTTCTCCGGCGTGTACGCCCCGGCGGCGTCGGGCGGCGCGGCGGGCAGCTTCTGCTTCCCCTTCCCCTCGGCGAGGTAGAGGCTGCTCATGCCCGCGATGTAGAGCGCCTCGTCGAGCCGCGTGAACTCCGGGTAGCCCTCGATCAGCTCCTCGGCGCGCTTGAACGAGGCGTAGTAAGCCTTCTTCATCTTGAAGTAATGGCGCGCCACTTCGAGGTTGTGCCGCGCGTCCTTCTCGACCTCCGTGTCCTTGATGACCGCGGGGTCAGGCCCCTTCGCCACCGTGCCCGTCTGCGCCCCGGCCGGCGCGGCCGCCAGCCCCGCCCAGAGCGCCACCCCGCCGAGAGTCAATGCGATTTTCTTCATATTCAAACCTCAACAGCCGTGAATCGTCAATCGTCAATCGTTTGACCTTAATCAGCCCGACGGTGGGCCGCTCGACGTGAACGCCACCCGGCCACGATTCACGATTCACGATTGACGTACTTTTTGATGATCGCTTCGAGCTTCTCCATTGTCGCCGCGGGCCACAGTTCCCGGGGCGTGAAGATGGCGCTCTTGAGGGCCGAGCCGCAGTCGCAGTCGCGCCCCTCCCGGCCCAACTGCCTGACGGCCTCGCGCATGACGAGTTGGGCGTTGCGGACGTTCTTGTTGAGGTACTCGACTACGGTTTCGACCGAGACCGCGTCGTGACCCTCGTGCCAGCAGTCGTAGTCGGTGACGAGGGCGAGCGTGGCGTAGCAGATTTCGGCCTCGCGCGCCAGCTTCGCCTCCTGCAAATTGGTCATGCCGATCACGTCCATCCCCCACGAGCGGTAGACGTGCGACTCGGCCTTCGTCGAGAAGGCCGGCCCCTCCATGCAGAGGTACGCCCCGCCGCGGTGGACGTTGACCCCGGCCGCCCGGCAAGACCCTTCGAGCACGTCGCCCAGCTCGCCGCAGACCGGGTGCGCGAACGTGATGTGCGCGACTATTCCGTCGCCGAAGAAGGTGGACTCGTGGGCGCGCGCGCGCGTGCGGTCGAAGAACTGGTCGGGGATGACCATGTCGAGCGGGGCGTAACGCTCCTGGAGCGAGCCGACCGCCGAGGCCGACAGAATCCGCTCGACGCCGAGCAGCTTCATGGCGTAGACGTTGGCGCGGAACGGCAGCTCCGTCGGCAGCAAACGGTGGCCCCGCCCGTGGCGCGGCAGGAAGGCCACGCGCTCGCCTTCGAGCGTGCCGACGATGAAGGCGTCCGACGGCGGCCCGAACGGCGTCTCGACTGTGACCTCTTCGATCTCTTTCAACTCCGGCATCTGGTAGAGGCCGCTGCCCCCGATGATGCCGATCTTGGCGGTCGTCATGGCTTGGGATTCGCCTTCTGCGGCTTTGAAAGGTTTTCCGTCTTGAGCTGGCTGTTGAATCTGTTCTGCCCGTCAATCTTCAGGCTGGCGCTCATCGCGTTGAAGTCGGCGAGCGTCTTCTCGACCCACTTCGGGTCGTTGTTCTCGGAGGGGAAGACGACCACCAGCTCGACCGAGACGCGGTTGACGAGTCCGAAACGGTTGAGCACGACGTGGGGCACCACGTCCTTGACCGTCCAGACCATCGTGCGCCAGTCGTCGCCGTCGAAGGTGTCGGAGAGGACGGCCAGCCCCTCGTAGAGGTTGTGGTAGACGCCGTCGCTCTCCTGGCGGACGTTGACGTTGGCGGGCACGACCTTCGCCGTCAGGATGGCGTTGGCACGCTGCGGCGACTTGTCGGCGGGCGGGTTCGGGATGGCGATCTGCGCGCGCCCGCTCGTCTTCGTGTCGACGTGGCTCTGCAAGACCCACGACTGCGGCAGCGTGAAGGTCACGCGCCCGCCGAGGAGCGACGACAGCCGCTGCTCCGGCTTCTCTTGCGCGGCGGCGGCGGCGGCGGAAAGGAACATCAACAGGGCGGCGCAGATGACCGTACGTGTCAGGCGCATAAGCTCTCTTCACTCTCCGGGGATGAAAACGTCGGGTGGCTCGCGGTGCCGGACGGCGCGCAGCTTCCCTTCTTTCTCAACGACGCGTGCGAGCGGGGCTTCCGCGTCGTGGTAGAAGAGGCAGAGCCAGCCCTCGCGGGCGGCGCGCGGCAGGAGCCGCCGCTTGGCTTCGAGCGTCTCGACGGGGTAGAGGTCGTAGCCCATGATCCACGCGAGGGGGACGTGGGCGCGGGTCGGGACGAGGTCGGCGAAGCCGAAGAGCGTGCGCCCGCCCCGCACGAGGCGCACGCACTGCATCGTGCGCGAGTGGCCGGGCACGGTCTCCAGGGTCAGGCCCGGCACGACCTCGTAGGCGTCGGGCTTCAGCTCAAGCTGGCCGCTCTCGGCCAGCGGCCGCCAGTTCTCGCCGAGGTAGCTGGCGCGGTCGCGCTCGTGCGGGCTTTCGGCGTGCTCGAACTCGGCGCGCGAGACGAAGTAGCGCGCGTTGGGGAAGGCCGGGACGGCGCGGCCTCCGGGGTCGAGCCTGGTGTTGCCGCCGGCGTGGTCGAAATGGAGGTGCGTGTTGACGACGACCGTCACGTCCTCCGGCGCGCAGCCGGTGAGCGCGCGCAGGCGCTCGCCGAGGCTCCCCTCGCGGCTGATGCCGTAGGTGGCGGCCTGCCGCGCCGTCCACTTGTCGCCGATGCCGGTCTCGACGAGGACGCGCTCGCCGCCGGCCTCGACGTAGAGGCAGTTCATGTTGAGCCGGACGCGGTTCTCCGCGTCGGGCGGCGCGACGCGCGACCAGAGAGCGCGCGGCACGACGCCGAACATCGCCCCGCCGTCGAGGCGAAATTCGGCGTCGGGCACGACCTCCACGCGGTAGTCGCCGAACTGCACCGGCCTGCGTCTGCCTCCTCGCGCGCTTATTTCCGTTCGGGGTTGCCGCCCTTCTGTTCAGCGCCCGACGGCGGCGCGCCCTCCGCGCCGTGGCCGTGGCCGTCGTCGGGCGGCAGGACGGTCTCGCCCTGCGGCGGGCGGGCCGCCGGCTTCGGCATGTCCGGGGCCTTGACGGCGAAGTCGGTCGGGACCTGCACCTTCGAGCGCTCGACGATCTCCTTGATCTTCTGCTCCTGGCGCTCGCGCGCGAGCGAGTCTTTGACCTGCTCGCGCAGAGACTTCGGGGCGGCCATCCGGTTCGGCTCGGCGATGCCGCTGGGCCTGACCAGGATGTGGCGGGCCTTGACCTGCTCCTCGGGCTGGCCGTCCGGCCCCTTCTCGGTGCGGCGGCCTTCGAGCTTGACGACGTGGAAGCCGAACTGCGTCTCGATCACGTCGCTGACCTCGCCCTCCTTCATCGCGAAGGCCGTCTCCTCGAACTCCTTGACCATCTGGCCGCGGCCGAACCAGCCGAGGTCGCCGCCCCGCTGGTCGGCCCCGGGCTCGTCCGAGTGCTGCTTGGCGAGCGCCTCGAAGTCCTCGCCGGCGCGGGCGCGCTTCAGAATCTCTTCGGCCTCGCGCCGCGCCTCGCCCATCTTCGCGTCAACCTCGGCGTCCGTGGGCTGAAGCTCCTTGGCGAGGTCTTCGGCGTACATCTCGGCGAGCACCTTGGCGCGCTGCAACTCGACCTGGAGCTGCGTCTTGCGCTCCTTATCAACGCCGGCCTGCGCGCCCTTGCGCGAGAGCACCATGACCGTGCCCCACTGCTGTTTGATCTGCTGCTTCTGCGCGTCGTTCAGCTCGCCCTCGGCCGGGAGCAGCCCCGTCGCCTGCGCGTCCTTGACGACCTGCTCGAACTCCTTCTCCGAGTTCGGCTCCTTGAGGAAGGCTTCGACCTCCTCCTTCGTGAAGAGCTGGCCCTGCGCCGCGCCGCCCTCGCGCTGTTTCATGGCGTAGCTCTGCGCGACGACGAAGTGCTTCATGGTGTCGAGCTGGCGCTTGACCTCGGGGCGGCTCTCGAAGCCCTTCGCGCGGGCCTCGTCGGCGATGGCGAGGAACTCGCGGATGTTCTTCGCCATCTCCTGCCGCGCCTCGGCGTCGCCCGAGAGGGCCATCCGCTGCTGCGGCGAGGCGCTCTCGGCGATGAGCGACATGTCCTCGGGCGTCAGGTTGAGCGGGCGCGCGTGGCCCGTCGTCAACTGCCAGAAGATGAGCAGGCCGGCGACGGCGACGGCGACGGCGCCCGCGAGGGCGGCCTTCGTCATCGCGCTCATCC
>JALZHT010000852.1 GCA_030860645.1 Acidobacteriota bacterium | reverse complement strand
CGTCAGCGGAGCGTGAATCCGCCGCGTGCGAAAACGCCGCCACGCGGCGGCGAGCAGCAGCAGCGGCAGCAGCACCGCGGCGAGGCCGAAGGTCTGGAAGAGCGCGGCGGCCACGTTCGCCCCGGCGCGCCCCACCCAGTTGCGCGCGCCCCCCTCGGCGGCGGCGCTCCAGGACGGGTCGTCCGGGCTATACGAGGCGAGGCACAGCGCCAGCAGCGCCGCCAGCGCGAAGAGCGCGATGGCGACGATCTCGTTGCGCCTCGTGTTGCGCGGGGCCGCCGGGCCGCCCGCCGGCTTCACCCGGACATCGGTCTGTGCAGTTGCCATAACCCTCCGAAGGAGATGTCAGGTGTTAGATGTCAGAGGCCGGTAACGGCCTTATCTTGAATCTACATCTAGCGTCTGACATCTAACATCTGACACCTGTTCTATGCCGCCCGGCGCGAGAGCAGGTACGCCTTGATGAAGTCGTCGAGGTCGCCCGCGAGCACGGCGTCCACGTCGCCGCGCTCGACCTTCGTGCGCGCGTCCTTGACCAGCCGGTAGGGCGCGAGCACGTAGTTGCGGATCTGCGAGCCGAAGGAGATGTCGGACTTCGCGGCTTCGAGCGCGGCCGTCTCGGCGCGGCGCTTCTCCAGTTCCAGTTCGTAGAGCCTTGAGCGCAAGACCTGCATCGCCACGGCGCGGTTCTGGTGCTGCGAGCGCTGGTTCTGGCAGGCGACGACGATCCCCGTCGGCAGGTGCGTGATGCGCACGGCCGAGTCGGTCGTGTTGATGTGCTGGCCGCCCGCGCCGGTCGAGCGGTAGGTGTCGACTCTCAAGTCCTTGTCGTTGATCTCGACCTCGATGTCCTCGTCGATCTCGGGCGAGACGAAGAGCGAGGCGAAGCTGGTGTGGCGGCGCGCCGCCTGGTCGAAGGGCGAGATGCGCACCAGCCGGTGCACGCCGGCCTCGGCCGCCAGGAGGCCGTAGGCGTACTCGCCCTCGACGCGGAACGTCGCGCTCTTCAGACCCGCCTCCTCGCCCGGCTGGTACTCGATGACCTCGGTCTTGAAGCCGCGGCGCTCGGCCCACTTCAAATACATCCGCAGGAGCATGTCGGCCCAGTCCTGCGACTCGGTGCCGCCCGCGCCAGGGTGGACGGTGCAGATGGCGTTGCGCGCGTCGTGCTCGCCGGCCAGAAGCATCTCGGTCTCGGCCTGCGAGATGTCGTGTTCGAGCCGCGCGATCAGTTCGCGCAACTCCCGCGCGCTCGCCTCGTCCTCCTCGGCGAACTCGAAGAGCACTTCGGCGTCGGCCACCGAAGACTCGAAACCCTCCTGTCGGCGGATGACGCGCTCCAGGCGGCTCCGCTCCTGGAGCACCTTTTGCGCCGCCTCCTGGTCGTTCCAGAAGTCCGGCTCGGAGGCGCAGGCTTCGAGCCGCTGAAGCTCTTCGCGCTTCGCGGCTACATCAAAGAAACCTCCCGAGCTGTTCGACCCGCGAGCGCAACTCGTCGGCGCTCGTCCGCAAATCCTGTAGCGTTAAAGTCTCGATCATCTCCACCCCTCAACAAAAAAATTACCGCCGGGCGGGCGGCCGCCGCCTCAGACTCGGGAGCAGGGCGAGCGCGCTCGCGGCGGCGCAGAGCGCGACGAAGAGGTCGCCGTGCCTGACGTAAAAAGTCTGCCCGCCGGCGGCGCGCGCCACCGTCCAGACGCGGGCGGCGGGCCGGAACTTCTCGGCCGCGTCGAGCACCTGGCCGCGGCCCGTGACGCGCGCCGTGATGCCCGTGTTCGTGACGCGCAGCACGGGCCGCGCGGTCTCCACGGCGCGGAAGACGGCGTTGGCCTGGTGCTGGCGCAGCACCGCGGTGTCGCCCTGGTAGGCGTCGTTCGTCATTTCAATCAGCACGTCCGCGCCCTCGCGCGCGAACTGGCGCGTGATGTACGGGTAGGCCGACTCGACGCAGATGAAAACCCCCGCGCGCGGGCCGCCCGCGCCCCCGAGCGGCATCAGCGCGTAGCGCGCGCCCGGCGTGAAGTCGCCGACCACGCCGCGCACGAAGCTCGCGCCGGGCACCCAACTGGGCAGCGGCACGTATTCGCCGAACGGCAGCAGGCGAATCTTATCATACTGAACGGCGAGCTCACCCCGCTCATTTACGAGCACGGCGGCGTTGTAGTCGCCGCCCTCGGGCACGGGCTCCAGCGAGTTGAAGACGAGCGAAGTCCTGTGCGCGCGGTTGAAGCGCGCGACCTCCTCGCGGAAGCGCGCGTCCAT
>JALZHT010000178.1 GCA_030860645.1 Acidobacteriota bacterium | reverse complement strand
CGTTGCGGAGGCGCTCGTAAGCCTCCCCGCTCACACCCGGCAGCCGCAGCACGAGCAGGTTCGCGGCGAAGAGGACGACGACGGCCGTCATGTCGCAGAGGCGCTCGACGGCGATGGTGACGAAGGCCGGGCCGGGCCGCACCCCCGGGTCGCGCACCGAGAGGAAGGCGGGCCGCAGCACCTCGCCCACCGCCCGCCCGACGAGGAAGATGGCGCTGAAGCCGACGGTCGTCGCGGCGAACGCCTCGCGCAGAGAGGCCCCGGGCGCGAGCGGCCGCAGGAGCGTCCGCCAGCGGAAGGCGCGGATCAGGTACGTCAGCCAGACGAGGGCGACCGCCACGGCGATGAGCCGCCAGTCGGCCCGGCCGATGGCCGCCGACACCTCGGCCCAGTTCAGGTTGCGGACGAACCACGCCAGGACGAGCGCGGCGACGAGGCAGAGGGCGACGAATTTTAAGTGCTTGCGCAAAAGGTAAACAGCCCGGGGCGCGGGTCACAACGGGCCGGCGTCGCCGGCCGCGGCGGCGCGTCTCATCTAGTATTCGGATTTGACTTCGCCGGCCGGACGCCACAAGATATGGTATCAAGGCTTTAGGCTATAATATTCGCCGCGGAGGCGCAAGGCATGCGCGGCGCGCGGCGGGGCGGCCGGGGGCGTTGCGGGGCCGCGGGAACTTTACCCGGAAGGCGGTCGTAATGCCCGTTTGACAAGGGGTTCGACCACCCACACGGGGCCGCCGGGCGGCGCGCCGCGGGGGAGCCGGGGGGGCGCTGAGTTGGGAGTGGCGAAGGCGGTGACGGTCGGCGAAGGGGCTGAGCTAGTCAGGAGGTGTCGCGCGGGGGACGGCGCGGCCTGGGAGGAAATCGTTTCCAACTACTCCCGCCGCATTTACAACCTCGCCTACCGCTTCACCTCACGCTCGGACTCGGCCGAGGACTTGACGCAGGAGGTTTTCGTCCGCGTCTACCGCTCGCTCGACCAGTACGACCCGAAGCAGGGCGACCTGCAAAACTGGCTGATGCGCCTCGCGCGTAATCTGATCATTGACGACTACCGGCGGCGCCAGCGCGCCCCGCAGGACACGCAGGCCGAAGACCTCGAAGCGCACAGCTACCACCTGCGGGCCTCGGGCGGCTCGCCGCAGCGCGAGATGGAGCGGCGCGAACTGGGCGAGCAGGTGCAGGCCGCGATTGACAAGCTGGCCCCCGACCTGCGCACCTGCGTCATCCTGCGCGACATCGAGGAGCTGAGCTATCAGGAGATCGTTGACCTTTTGAAAATACCCGAGGGCACGGTCAAGTCGCGCATCAACCGCGGGCGCATCGAGCTGGCGAAGATTCTGCGCCGCATGCGCGTCGTCGCCATGAGCGACGTATGAAAGAAACGATGAACGAAAGAGAAGGTGTTGGGTTTTAGGTCTTGGGTGCTGGGAAGACGAGTCGCTTCCACCTAACACCTAGCACCCAAAACCCTCTCCCGTCCGGAGTCAGGAGATTTTGATGGTGGAGCGAATTTAGAGATGCTTTGCACGGAGTTTGAAGATCGTCTGACGGACTACCTCGACGGCGCGCTCGCCGCCGAGGAGGGCCGCGCGTTCGGCGAGCACGCGCTGCGCTGCCCCGTCTGCCACGAGCTTTTGAACGAGGTCAAGAACGCCATCGTCGAGTGCCGCGCGGCGGTGCCGCCCGCGCCCTCGCCCGGCCTCGAAGCGCGCGTCCTCATGCAGACCGCGCCCGAGACGGCGATGACGTGCGAGGACTTCGAAGAGCACCTGACCGACTACCTCGACGGCTTCCTCCCGGCCACGCTCTACCACCGCTGGGAGCGCCACGCCGCGCTCTGCGCCCGCTGCTCCGACCTGCCCGGCCAGGTGGTGCGCGCCATCGGGGCCTGCTACTCCTACATCAGCGAGGAGCGGACGCTACCCGCCGGCCTGCACGAGCGCATCCTCCAGGCGACGCTCGGGACGACCGAGGCCCAGAGGGTGCGCGCCCCGCTTGGCGCGCGCGTCGCCGAGCGGCTGCGCGGCTGGCTCGACGTGGTCGTCACGCCGCAGCTCGCCACCGTCGCCTCGATGGTCCTGCTGGCCGTGCTCGTCGGCACGAGCACGGTCTCTGACGACGGCTCCATCAGCGGCGTCTACCGCGCCTCCTTGCGCCTCGCCGAGAAGACTTACGAGCACGGGGCCGGCCGCGCCGACGAGCTGAAGCGCGTCACCGAGGGGCTGGTCGGCCCGCCGGCGCAGAGCGGCGCGACCGAGTTGAAGGTCACGCCGGCGCGCGGCGGCGCGCAGCCTTCAGGGGAGCAGAAGTCGGAGCAGAAGTAACGCCGCCGGCGGCCGGGGGAAGAAGAAGTTCCGGTGACGGGTTTGATGAACTGCGCTTACCACCTGACGAACCGCGCCGTCGTGCAGTGTAGCCGCTGCTCGCGCCCGCTCTGCCCGGCGTGCGACCACCGCATCCGCGGCTTCCCCTACTGTCAGGACTGCATCGTCTCGGGCGTCGAGCTTTTGCAACAGCGGCAGGCGCGCGCCGGGCTGCCGCCGCTCATGCGGCGCAAGACCTCGCCGTTCGTCGCCCTGCTGCTCTCGTTCGTCGTCCCCGGCCTCGGCGCGGCCTACAACGGGCAGACCTCGAAAGCCATCGTCCACTTCACCATCTTCGCCAGCTTCTTCCAGATGGCGACCGTCACGGACGGGACGGCCTTCTTCGTCCTCGGCGTCATCGGCACGTGGCTCTTCGCCGCGGTGGACGCGGCCCGCACGGCGCAGCTCATCCGCGCGGGGCTCGCGCCCGACGCCGAGTCCGACGCCATCGCGCGCCGCCTCTACGGCAACCCGCTGGCGTGGGCGGTGACGATGATCACGCTCGGCGCGGTCTTCCTGCTCCACACGCTCTTCGGCGTGCGCCTGCCCGTCGAGAAGTCGCTGCCCATCCTCCTCGTCCTGCTCGGCGCGTACATGCTCTTCGACTACCTGCGCGCGCGCCCCAAGCGCGAGGCGGCGGGCTTCGACCACTTCGCCCGCCCGCCCTCGGTCGTCGGCCCCGCGCCCACGGCGCTCGGCGGCGAGGCGACGCGGTTCGGGACGGGCGAGCTGGTCACGCAGGTCTCGTCCCGAGAGAGCAGCCTGTGGCCGACCGACCCGCGCGGCTGAAGACTTCCGGGCGCGGGCCGCGGCGTGTTAGTGTGAGGCGTCGGGCGAATTCGGTGAAGACACGCGGCCGCGTGAGGTCGCGCCGCACGTTCAGACGGGAAGGAGATTTATCGAGATGTCAGGCATTCTCATGGCAGCGGGCAGGTGGGGCGGGATCGCGGCGCTCATCGCGCTCCTCATCGTCCTCGTCAAGCAGCTCATCGCGCTCATCAGCTTCCTCATGTTCGCCATCAAGATCGCGCTCGTCCTCGCCTTCGTCGCGCTCATGCTGGTGGTCGTCATCACCATGATGCGCGCGCGCGGCCAGCGCCGCCGCCAGGCCGAAGAACTTTAGAAGTCCCGGGTTCCGGGGTTCGAGCGGGGAAGATTTTTGATTTGCGATTTTTGATTAGGAGGCGGAGGCGCACGCCGCTGCTGTCAATCGCAAATCTAAAATCTAAAATCCCTTTCACTCGCGACCCGCAACCCGGAACTTTTTTCCGCCTTCCCGCCGTTTGCATTCTCCCGCCCCGTGTGTTAGTTTTCAGCCCCTTGTGCAGCGCCAATCAGTAACGCGTCTTTAAGCTGTACCACTCGCGGCGCGTTCCGGCTCGCACCTTCAGGAAGGGTCACACACTAAGAACCCGGTCAACTGTAGTTTTTCGCACTCGTCGCCTTCTTTCGGCAGACAGTGCCTTTTGCGCTCATCCGCGCGCTTAAGTTCGCCGCGCGGACGGGGTGCCCAAGGAGCACACTCCGATGAACAGAGACGAGCGTCTTTACGCTTTCATCGTCGCCCGCACGTCGCGCTCGCGCGCCCGCATCCGCCGCTTCTCCATCCACAGACGCTGGCTCAAGGCCTCGGCCCTGATGGCGGCCGCCGTCCTTTGCGCCGCCGCCTACGGCCTCTACGGCCTGACGCAGAACGTCACGCGGATGGGCATCGAGGAGGAGAACAACCGCCTCCGGATGGAGAACGAGATTCAGCGCCGGCAACTCCAGAAGCTGGAGAACCGCGTCGACGCCATCGAGGACAAGTCGCGCCGCCTGTCCGAGGAGGCGGGGGTCGCGGGCGAGGCCGAGGGGGACGCGCCGCGCGGGGCCGGCGGCCCGTTCCTGAGCCTCGACGCCGCCTCGGTCGCCGTGGTCGAGGCCCGCGCCGCCCTGCTCGAAGAGAACCTGAAGGTCTTCGAGGCGGCGCTGCGCGAGCGCGCGCGCATCCCCTCGATGTGGCCGGTCGAGGGCGAGGCGACTGACGCCTTCGGCGTCCGCGGCAACCCCTTCGGCGGAGGCTCCAGTGAGTACCACTCGGGCCAGGACATCTCGGCCCCGAAGGGCACGCCCGTCGTCGCCCCGGCCGACGGCACCATCACCCACGCCGGCTGGCAGAGCGGCTACGGCAACCTCGTCACCATAGACCACGGCAACGGCCTCTCGACGCGCTACGGCCACCTCTCGAAGGTGGAGACGGTCGTCGGCCAGGAGATCAAGCGGGGCGAGCTGCTGGGGCTGGTCGGCTCGACGGGCCGCTCGACGGGGCCGCACCTCCACTACGAGGTGCGCATCCACGACGAACCCGTCAGCCCGCGCCACTACCTGCCGGAGCGGTAGGCCGGGCCGCGGGCCGGCCGCGGCAAAAGCGGCGAATTTGTGCTTGACACCCCGGCGGGCTTTCGCGTAGTATGCGCCGTCGTTCTGCGGCGGGGGCGTTTAACCCCCCGCCCTCGTTAGGTTTGCAAGCTTTAGGCAATGAAGTTTCAGTGGTTCCCTCTCTGTCCGCCGATGATGAGCCGCGAGCGCGACCCCGGACGCGCAGAGGCCGTCAGACGCGGGCTTTTTGTTTGAGTGGGGGTTTGAGGGCGTGTTCCCCGACTGGCACGCCCCGGCTCGTTGGGACTTAACTTTCGGGGGGCGTGACGTGCGTCAAGGCCCGCCCATTCACCGAATCGTTAGGAGGATTCGTCAGCTATGCCTAGAATTACCGGTAAGGTCAAGTGGTTCAACAACGCGAAGGGCTACGGCTTCATCGAGCAGCCCGGCTCTTCCGACATCTTCGTTCACTACAGCGCCATCCAGGGCGACGGCTTCAAGACCCTCGAAGAGGGGCAGACCGTCGAGTTCGAGGTGACGCAGGGCCCGAAGGGGCCGCAGGCCGAGAAAGTGATCAAGATGTAGTCTCCCCACCTTTGACAGCTTTCGTTGAAGGCCACTGACCGCTTCCGGTCTTCCCAAGAGCCGGTAAGCGCACCCTCAAGAAAGCAAGAAGGCACTAAGCAGAAGGCAGCCGGGAAGATTTGCGATTTTAGATTTTTGATTCCCGATGAGAAGGCGACAGCTCTTCTCAATCGAAAATCAAAAATCGGAAATCAAAAATTCCCGGCTGCTTTCTGCCTACGGCCTTCCGTTTTTCTACTTATCGGCTTTCGCCTTGAAGCTGACGCGTCCCTCCTTGACGCCGACGGAGAAGTGGACGCGGTCGCAGCCCGAGCGGCTCTTGAGCGCCTCGGTCTTCTCCGTGACCATGCGGTGGAAGCGCGCGAACGAGAGGTCGTCGGTCGGCTCGCCGCATCGCCTCTTGGCCTCGACCAGCGTCTCGAACAGACTCTTGACCGTCTTCACGTCGCCGCGCGGGTCGTCGCAGACGAAGGTGCGCTGCCCCTCGGCGGCGGCCGCCGCCTGGGCGCGCTCGTCGCGGCGGTTGGGGCCGCGCCCCTCCTCGCGATCCTGCATCGTCCGCCGCCAAAGTTGGAGGAACGAGTTGTAGCGGGCGACGAGCGTGTTGTAGCGGTAGCGCTGCGCGAAGGTGAGCGTGCGGTCGTCGGCGAGCCGCTTGATGACGGTCTCGACGCGGGCCTTCGTGTCGTAGGGCGGGCGCTTGGCCGCGCCGTTGAAGTAGATGTCGAACTCCACCTTGAGGCGGCGCACGTCTTCTTCGAGCCGGCCGAGCTGCTCGTCAACGGTCGGCGGGGCGTCGCGGACGAGGCCCTTCTTCTCCAGATGCTGCTCGCGCTCGCGCAGGCGGCGCGCGAATTTGTTCTCGCGGATCGGCAATGAAGTCACTCCCCCGGCCGCGGCTGGCGCGGCGGCCCTTAACTTCGAGTCTATGTTTTGGCCGCCGGAAGTGTCAATGAAATAAGTAGACGGTAGGCTCCGCACCGAGGGCGCGGGCGCTGACCTCGGAACGATTCGCTAACGAGAGTTCTTCCACTGTCTACTGCTTTTACGGCGGCCACTGGATGACGCGGCTGCGCGGGGTTGGGG